>DATCXD010000442.1:0-7983 GCA_036566005.1 Micromonosporaceae bacterium
GGTCGGAGCGGACGTATCGGATCCGAAAGCGGTCGCGTTGGCGGTCGACCGCATCGTCGCCGAGCTCGGCGCGCCGACCGTGCTCGTCAACAACGCCGGTGTACTGCGGGACAACCTGCTGTTCAAGATGACCGACGACGACTGGGACACGGTGCTCGGCGTCCATCTGCGGGGTGCGTTCCTGATGAGCCGCGCGGCTCAGGTGCATATGACGGCGGCGAAGTGGGGTCGGATCGTCAACCTGTCGAGCACGTCCGCTCTCGGCAATCGCGGGCAGGCCAACTACGCCGCGGCCAAGGCCGGCATGCAGGGTTTCACACGTACGCTCGCGATCGAGCTCGGGCCGTTCGGTGTCACGGTCAACGCGGTCGCGCCGGGGTTCATCGTCACCGACATGACGGTGGCCACGGCGGCCCGCGTCGGCGTCGACTTCGAACAGATGCAGCAGCGTGCCGCGGCCGAGATCCCGGTGCGGCGCGTCGGTCGCCCGGCCGACGTGGCCAACGTCATTGCGTTCCTGGCGGGCGACGACGCGTCCTTCGTGTCCGGGCAGGTCATCTACGTCGCTGGTGGACCGCGGGGCTGAGTCGGGCGCGGCTAAGTCGAGCGCGGCTAAGTCGAGCGCGGCTAATCCCGGCGCTACGGCATTGAGCCGAATGCTGCGGGGTTGCGTACTCGATCGCCAGTGACGTCGAAGTGGCCGAGGATCGCCGTTCGGCGCCCAGCCGTGCCCTCGTGCGATCTGTATCGGGCCAGCTTGACCTCGTCGCCGCTAACTTCTGGCTCTGACGACCGACAGAACAGGGCCTAGGCTCGCGACATGTTCAACCGTCATCACATCCACGGCACCGCGACCGTTGACCGCTCGCCGCCGGCACCGATCGTGCTTGTGGCCAGCGGCAAGGGTGGCGTCGGCAAATCGACGATGGCGGTCGGTTTGGCGTCCGGACTGGCCGCTGCCGGTGTGCGTGTCGGCTTGGTTGATGCGGACACGAACGCTCCGGACGTGCCGCTGATGATCGGGCTCAGTCGGCCGCGGGCGGCGCGGTCGGTGACGATCCTCGCGACGCCCGGGTCGACGGCGGCGCGGTTGGAGCCGGTCGCGTGGCGTGGTGTGCAGGTCGCCTCGGCCGGGTTCCTGGTCGGCGACGGGCAGGCGCTTCCGCTGGCTGGCGGGCTGGCCGAGGCGCTGCTAACTCGGCTGATTTGGGCGACCGAATGGGACGCGCCGGGCTGTCTGGTGTTGGACCTGCCGCCGGGCACTGGGCCGACAACACAGTTCGCGCTCGGGCTCGACGGTGCTGCGTTGGTGGTGGTGGCCACGCCGGAGCGCGTGGCGCACCAGGACACCGGGCGGCTTTTAGACCTGGCCGCGTCGGCCGGGCGGACCGTGGTCGGCGGGATCGAGAACATGGCGTACTACACGTGTGCGCACTGCGGCGAGCCCGGGCCGGTCTACCCGCCGGCCGAGCCGATCGCGACGATCTGGCCGCGTGTGCCGCGGCTCGCGAACGTACCGGTGCTGGCCATGCTGGACGGCGAGGCGCGGCTCGCAGCCGTCGTCGAGGCGCTCGGGCCCGCGGTGACTGCGGTTCGCGAATATCTCGCGCATTGAGGGACAGAAATATTTCGCCGGCCGGAGCTAAGTCGGGTCAGGTGCGGCGGCCTCGTCGTCGCGGTGCACGGTCGCGATGCCCGGCGTCCGTACCGACGGCGGGTCCGCACCGGTCCACTGCCTCGGCACGAGCTCGGCGCGTACGGCCGCGGCGGCCACCCAGCCCATCTGCGGCCACGACGGCGTGAGCAGGCTGCGTGCTCGCCACCGGGGCTGGAACTTCTCGCAGAACCGGTTCAACGAGGCGATCTCGATCCACCGGTCGAAGGCGTGCAGCAGGGCCGCGCCGGTCCGGGCCATCGCACCGGGCGCGTCGAAGACCCAGCGGAACGCCGCGAAGTTCAACGAGACCTCCCGCGCGCCATGCGCCCGCGCGTAGTCGACGACGTCGACGATCATGCGTTCGGCGACGCCGTTCGGTGCCAGGATGCCGCGCGGCGCGACGTCGAGCGTGTAGATCGAGCCGTCCGCGCAGACCGCGAACCGAGCGAACGCCGCTGCCTCGCCGCCGGCCGTGTACGCGACGGCGAACAGGCAGTCGGGGCGCGGCGCGAGAATCGCGTCCAGGTTCATCGCAAAGCCGCGTTCCCGCCGGCCGCCGAGCCACTGGTCGAGTACCGGACGGAGGTCCGTCGCCAGATCCGCGGTCAGCGGCCCGATCGACACCGTGACACCGGCGTTGCGCGTACGGTTCACCGCCTGGCGTACGTTGCGCATCCGCCGGGACGCGAGACTGAACTCGTCGACGGCCAGCACCGCTTCGTCACCGATGTGCAGGCCGTGTAGCCCGTACCGCCGCCACAGCGGCGCCGTGTCGTCGCTCGCGCCGAGCACGGCCGGTCGCCACCCGTGCTGCGTACACAGCTCGAGGTATGCCTTCACCGCGCCGCCGGCGCTGTCGACCGAACCGACGGGGTCGCCGCCGACCAACGCCGTACCGAACAGGACGCGGTATCCGAGGGCGGCACGACGGTCCGGGCTGAACACGTACGACTTGTCGGCGCGGGTTGCGAATGGCGCGAGACTGTCGGCGTCACCGCGGGCCGCGAGTTCGGTGACCTCGGCCCGGTCCACAGGGCTCCCGGGCTTGGGCGGCGCGGCGGGAAGGAACGCGACCACGACGGCGAGGACCGCCGAGCCGGCGATCACGAACGTCACCAACCACGCACGCCACCCGGTCGGTGCATCGGTCGACAGGTAGCCGACCACGGTCGTGCCGACGTCCGCGGGATCGTGGCGGTTCGCCACCAGGTCCCAGCCGCCGCCGATGACGGCCGATGCGATAGCGACCAGCCCGATCTGGCCAGCCAGACGAAGCCGGGCCGGATCCGGGCGGGCCGGAAAGTCGTGCCGCAGCGCGACGAGCGCCACCAGGCTGGCGCCGGCGAGTGCGACCGCGATCCGATGGTGCGGGATTGCGGCCGACGCGGCCACGGCCAGGACAACAACGCCGGTCGCCCAGGCCGCGTAACGCCGGGCGATCAGCGCGCGGGCGATGACGATGAGCAGCAGACCGACGACGAACGCCTGCGCGCGACCGGGGATGCCGCCGTCCATCGGCGCGGCGAACCGAGCCAGCCTGGCGTGCGGGCGTACGGATGTGAGAAGGTTCACGCTACCGACGAGCGCCACCCATGTGGCGACCAGGCGTACACCAACAAACCGCACGAAGCGACCTTAGTGATCTCGAACCAGGGGCCGTCAATTTAGCATCAGATCGCCGCGACCTGGGCGACCAGTACATAAACCGACATGGGCTTTGATAGGCGTGATTGCTTAACTATCTCGTCTCGGTTTGTGTTCCGGCGCGCACCTTTACGTGAGTATGAGGAACCGTGAAAGGACAACATCGCAGGGCGGGCCGGACTGGCGCGTCCCGTTTTCTCCTGACGGCGCTGGTGCTGGTGCTTGTCGGCGGCGCGGGCGTCGGCGGGTGGTTCGGTTACCACCGCTGGCAACACAAGGGGACGGCGGCGTCGTGCTCGAACGATGGCGGACTGGCGATTGCCGCCGCGCCGGAGATCGCGCCCGCGGTCTCGCAGCTCGCCGCGGGGTGGAATGCCCGGCGGACCGAGGTCGACGGTTCGTGCGTGAAGATCACAGTGAGCGCGGCCACGCCGGCCAGCGAGGCGGCCGCGATCGCGGGTGCGTCCAGCGTGTCCGTCGGCGGGCTCGGTCAGGCGAATGGGTCCACGGCCGTACCGGACGTGTGGATCCCGGACTCCTCGACCTGGCTGTCCCGCCTCACGACCGCATCGCCGCAGCTGGCCATGAACGGATCGTCCGTCGCGATGAGCCCGGTCGTCGTCGCGCTTCCGCAGCCGGTCGCGGCCGCCTTGGGTAACACCAAGCCGACGTGGTCCACGCTGCTGGCCACGCTGGCGACCGGTCAGATCCGTCCGGGCCTGGTGGATCCGAATGTTGACGCGTCCGGCCTCGCGGCGCTGCTGGCGGTCGGCGCGGCGACGCAGAGCGCGGCCGGAGTCAACGGATCGACGCCGCCGGACTCGAACGCGGCGACGACCGCCCAGACCCAGGCAATCGCTGCGATGCGTGCGTTGGCCGCCGGGGAAAGCCGACTGCGCGACGACCTGATGGGTCGCTTCCCGCGCGCGACCGACGCGACGACGATTGCGCGGAGCCTGTCGCTGGCGCCGGTGCCGGAGCAGAGCGTGCTCGCCTACGACGCGGCCAAGCCTCCGGTGCCGTTGGTCGCGATCTACCTCGATCCGGCGCCACCCGCGCTCGACTATCCGTACACGCAGCTGCCGGGCATCTCGGCCACGAAGGCCGACGCGGCGCTCAAGTTCGAGTCGCTCATGACCGGCGACTCGTGGAAGAACAGCCTCGCCAACACAGCCCTACGCGCGCCCGATGGAACGTTCGGCGCCGCGATGCCGAAGCTGCCTGGAATGCCGAGCGGACCGTTCAAGCCCGCTCCGAGCATCGCGGGAGCCGCGGTCGACCAGGCATTGTCGACGTGGTCCGCGGTGACCGTGCCGGGTCGCCTGCTCGCCGTCATCGACGTGTCCGGCTCGATGGCAGAGAAGGTCCCGACGGCGCACAACGCGACGCGCGAGCAGGTGACAATCGCCGCGGCCAAGGCAGGTCTGTCGCTCTTCGACGATCAGTGGACCCTCGGACTCTGGACCTTCTCGACGAAGCTGCGCGGTGACATCGACTACCGGCAACTGGTGCCGATCCAACCGCTCACGAGCGGCCGCACCGAGATGTTGTCGAAGCTCGCCGGCATCCAGCCGGTTCCTAACGGCAATACCGGCCTCTACGACACTGTGCTCGCGGCGTACAAGGCGGTGCAGAAGAACTGGGATCCCAGCCGCGTCAACTCGGTCGTCATCATGACCGACGGCCAGAACGACGACCCGGGTGGCATGACGCTCGACCACCTGATCAGTCAGCTGAAATCGATCCAGAACCCGGCGAAGCCGGTCCAGGTCATCGCGATCGGCATCGGCACCGACGTCAGCGAGAACGAGTTGCAGAAGATCACCGACGCGACCGGCGGTGGCACGTTCGTCACCGCGGACCCGTCGAAGATCGGTCAGATCTTCCTGAAGGCGATCGCGCTGCGGCCGGGCGCCGCGAAGTAGCACCGGCCGGCAACCGCACCCTGCGGTTAGAACCCCTACTGCTCGGCGATGGTCCGGTGTGTCACCCAGCGCTCGACGAAGAAGCCGAGCAGCGGGATCGTGCCGGCCAACGCGACACCGGCGATGCGCATGATCGGCCACCGCGCGCGCCGCGCCAGGTCGAAGACCAGGAGCAGATAGACCAGGTACAGATAGCCGTGCGCGATGCCGACATACGTCGCGACGCTGTCGTTGTGCGCCCAGATCTGCAGCGGGATGCCGACGAACGTCAGGATCACCAAACCGACGCCGACGGTGTAGGCCAACACCCGGTAGCGCACTAGAGCCCCGCGCAACCGTGGTGGCACGGTGCGGGGGGTGGCGGATGCCGCGTTGTGGTCGGCCTCGGTGGTCGTCGGTTCAGCCATGAGCGTTCTCCTCGGTCGCGGCACCGGAGCGCCGGTAGTCGCGCGGCCGTACATCGGGGTTGGCGGCCAGCCAGGCCAGGTACTGGTTGTAGTCCGACGTCTCGTCGACACCGGGGCTGCGGCGCTGCTCCCGCGCGCGCCGGGCAAGCTCGGCATCGAGGTCGAACGCCGTGATGCCGGCCGGTCGATCGGTCGCGGTTCGCGGGGCCGGCCGGTCCGCACCGGACCCTTCGCCGGTACGGTGCGAAGCGGCGTCCGTATCGGTCTGCTCGGTCATCTCGTCACGCACGCCGGCCGGGTGCGGGCGGTCGCCCGGCGGCCCGTACCGGGTGATCCGCATCTCCCGCACCCACATGAAGATCATGAATGCGGCGAACAACGGCCACTCGAACGTGTATCCGAGGCTCAGCGCATTGCCCTGTTTCGCCCGGCCGAACTGCCACCAGCCGAGGATCAGGAACCCGGCCACGAGCGCCAGCACGATGGCGTGCTTCAGCAGCCATCCGGGGCTCGTAAGTCGTCGCATGCCGGCGAGCGTACCGCTGCCACCTGGCCGAGCCGCTCGCGCGTACGGCACCGGGCGCCTCATGCGGCAGCCGACCGCCGCGATGCCCACCTACTACACAGAGGTCCGCGACCGGGCGCGAGCGCCGGCCACCAACGCGACGAGGCCCACGATCGCGATGATCGGGCCGAGCACCGCCCAGGTCTTGTTCCCGTTCATGCCGCCACTGCCGCCGAACACGTCGAGGCCCTGGAGCATGAAGATCACTCCGGCGATGAGGAGCACGATTCCGACGATCACGAATGTCCAGCGCTTCACGTGCTCATCCTCCGTTGCGATCGCGGCGCTAGGCCTCGCTCGAGTTTGGCATGCGAAGCACCCAGCGATACGCCTGTACGAGCCCGGTGTCGAAACCGGCCGCCGAGCCCCACAGGAACAGACGGAACCGTCGGTAGAGCGGTTCACCCCAGCGGGACACGATCTCGTCGCGCTTGGCATCCAGGCGCTGGGCCCAGCGCTGGCACGTCAGATAGTAGTTGTGCCGGTCGTCGAGGACGCTGATCAGCTCGAACGGGGAGTGCGCCACCTCGCGCAGGTAGCTGTGCAGCAGCAGCGGCGACTGGCCACCGGGGTAGACGTACCGGCTCATGAACGTGGAGATGTTGTATTTGCGGCGCATCGCGAGCGCGTCGAGGTAGACCCGGCCGCCCGGCTTCACCAGTTCGGCGTACTTGCGCAGCGTCGTCCGGTAATCCGGCAGGTGCTCGGTGACGCCCATGTTGACGATGCCGTCATACCGGCTCGGGCTCTTGTAGGCGAAGATGTGCTCGCGCACGACCCGGGCCGGCAGGCCCTCGTCGGCGATCAGGCCGCTGAGATAGCGCTCCGACTCCTTCGACAGGGTGAGCGTCGTGACCTCGACGCCGCGTTTGCCGGCGTACTCGACCCAGGCGCCCCAGCCGCCGCCGACCTCCAGCACGTGGTCGCCCGGCTTGATCCCGAGCGCGTCGAACGCGATGTCCATCTTGTGGGTCATCGCGTCCTCCAGCGGCTCATCGTCGCTTTCGAACACACCCTCGGTGTAGCAGCGGTGCCGCGCGTCGAGGAAGCTCAGGAAGAACTCCGAGTCCTCGTCGTAGTGGTGGGAGATCGCCTCGCGGTCGCTCGCCTTGCGACCCTTGATCAGCGACGGGACGAACTGCGAGACCCATTTGACCGGGTGGATGTCGCGGAAGAAGCGCCGCATCCGCAGCGCGGCCGCAAGGTCGCCGTCCACGTCCAGCCACCCTTCGAGGTAGGCGACCGCGATGCCGAACTGGTCGAGTGTCTCGAGCGCCTTCGCACCGCGCGCATCGATTACCCGGATCGTGAACTCCGGGTCGCCGGCACCGAACCGGTGCGGCTCGCCGCCGACGTCGGCGACGGCGAACGGCACGGCCGGTCTGGTCGCGAAGAACGACTGGTAGCGCCGCTGGAGTGCGGCGATCATCTCGGAAGTGGCCACGGCGACAATCTAACGCCCGATGATCGTCCACAACAGCAGACACCGAGAACGACAACAGCCAACACCGATAAACACTGCAGCCGACACCGATAAACACTGGAGCCGACACCGATAACACCGGAGCCGACACCGATAACACCGGAGCCGACACCGACAACATCGGAGCGTCGAACCCGACGCCGCCCGCTACGGCGCCACCGCGATCACGAAACGCTCCGGCACTGGCGTACCCGTGCTCGGTTGTGCGCCGCACGCAGCGGCGGGTGAGCGGACCGATAACATCGTCTGGTCGACCACCTGACGATCTTCAAGGGAGCTCACCGTGTCCGAAGCCGTCGCCA
>DATCXD010000458.1:0-2287 GCA_036566005.1 Micromonosporaceae bacterium
TTCATGAGATTCTCCTGTGAGTTCGCCCGAGCGTAGCGAATGCCGGCACCCGCTGCCGCCCCCGTAGACTCTGGCTGTGAACCCGGACATGGCCCGCGTCGAGCGTGAGCTGGACGAACGCGGCGTGGGGCGGCTCGTCGCCGATCGCAGCCGCATCGAGACGCTGATGGATCTGATGGGCAGCCCACAGCGGGCGTACCCGTCCGTGCACCTGACCGGCACCAACGGTAAGACGTCGGTGGCTCGGATGATCGATTCGCTACTCCGAGCGCACGCGCTGCGAACCGGCCGGTATACGAGCCCGCACCTGGAAACCGTACGCGAACGGATCAGCATCGACGGCGAGCCGATCAGCGAGGAACGTTTCGTCGAGGTGTACGACGAGGTAGCGCCACTGGCCGATCTCATCGATCAGAAGAGCGCGGCCGCCGCGGAGCTCGACGATCACGTCGACCGGGTCACGTACTTCGAGCTGACGACGGCACTCGCGTTCGCCGCGTTCGCCGACGCGCCGGTCGACGTCGCGACCGTCGAGGTCGGCCTCGGCGGGGCCTGGGATGCGACCAACGTCCTGCACGCCGGCACGTGCGTGATCACGCCGATCGGCCTCGACCACATGGAGCTTCTCGGTGACACGGTCGGCGAGATCGCCCTCGAGAAGGCCGGGATCATCCACAGCGGCGCGACGGTCGTCGTCGCGCTCCAGGAAGCCGATGCTCTGGAAGTAATCACGCAACGATGTGCCGAAGTCGGCGCGACGATGCTCCGGGAGGGCATTGACTTTGGCGTCGTGGATCGCTTCACGGCGGTCGGCGGTCAGGTGCTGACGCTGCGCGGCCTGGGCGGCGACTACACCGACGTCTTCATTCCGCTGCACGGCGCACATCAGGCCCAGAACGCCGCGGCCGCCTTGGCCGCGGTTGAGACATTCCTCGGCGGCGTCGAGCACAAGCGTCTCGACATCGAGCTGGTCCGCGAAGGCTTCGCCGGCGCGACCTCGCCCGGCCGCCTGGAGCGTATCCGCAGCTCTCCGACGATCCTGTTGGATGCCGCGCACAACCCCCACGGGATGGCGGCCACGGTTCGAGCATTGGACGAGGAATTCAGCTTCCGGCGCCTGGTCGGCGTGTTCGCGGTGCTCGCCGACAAGGATGCCGAGGGAGAGCTCGCACTGCTCGAACCCGTACTGTCAGACATCGTCATCACCCGGAACTCCTCGCCGCGAGCCATGGCAGCACGTCGCCTGGCGGAGTTGGCGGAGGAAGTGTTCGGGCCCGACCGCGTACACGTCGAACCGCAGCTACCCGACGCCATCGAGCGCGCGGTCACGCTGGCCGAGGAGGACCTTGACGGCGATCTCGGCGGAGTCGGCGTGTTGATCACCGGCTCGGTGGTCACGGTCGCGGATGCGCGGTTGCTGCTCCGCCGATGACTTCCGCCACAAACCCACCGGAACGGCCGACGGACTCAACCCGCGCGGCCTCCGATGACACGCAACCGACGCCGGCTCTGACGAAGCCGTCGGGGTTGCGCAACCCCCAAGCGGCGGTACGGGGGGTTGGCGCGGGCGCCCTCTGCATCGAGGCACTCGTGCTGCTGCTCGCCATCGTGCCGTTGCACGTGCTGGGCGTCCGCAACGCAGGTCTCGCGATCGGTTGCGTCGCCGGCCTCGCCGTGCTGTGCGTCGTGCTGGCGGGCCTGCTCCGGTTCGCCTGGGCGTGGTGGGCCGGCATCGTCATCCAGGTCTTGCTGATCGCCTGCGGCTACTTCCACGCGGCCCTGACCGTGGCCGGCGTGATCTTCCTGCTGCTGTGGTTCTACGCCATCTCCGTGCGGCGTACGGTGCTGGGCAGCACGAAACGGTAGGACAGCGTCGCCGGCGAGATTACGACGCGGGGTTCGCCTGACCGGGCTCGGCGTATCCGGCATCGGAGTTGTATCCGGCGTCCGGGTCATATTCGACATCGTCCGCGTACGCGGTGTCCGGACTGTAGCCGGGACCGTCGTCGGGCGGCGCGTCCTGATCGAAGAGCTCGTCGGCCGGCGCCGGGCGGTTCCGTGGCACGCGGTGGGCGGTGGAATCGCGGTCACCCTCGCCGCCTGAGCCTCCGGTCGTGCCGTCGCCCGTCGTGTCGGCTGTGTCGGACTCTGCGGACTCTGCCCACCATGTGGACCCGGCCCACTCCGCGGACTCTGCCCACTCGGCGGGCCCGTCTGACACCGCCTCGCCGGCGACCGTTCGATCGTCAACGTCCTCGTCATCCCACTGATGCGGCAATGCCGCGGC
>DATCXD010000470.1:0-2227 GCA_036566005.1 Micromonosporaceae bacterium
CGGCGGGCCGTCGGCGTCGGCCGACCGCCGTGCCCTCCGCAGCAGCGGAATCGCCGCCAGCAGCAGGACCGTCTCGCCGATGGCGTACAGGCCGTAGAACCAGGACGCCACCCCTTGCCGTACGGATGCCTGGTGATCGGCGTCGGCGAGCTTCGCGGTCGCGGCGACCGGATCGGTCGGGCGGCCACCGACCCGCTGTGCCTGTGCACCGAAGAACAGCTTGGTCGGCTGGGCGATGCCGAGAGCGCCGAGGGCGGTCGGAGCCAGATCCACCAGTTGCAGATAGCCCGAGCGGCCGGTGCTGGTCGATGTCAGCCAGCCGCCGGAGTATCCCGGACCGTCGGCGATCGCGACGTGCAGTCGGGACGAGACGTCGGTGTCCGATAGCCCGGCCACCAGCACCAGCGATCCCGGCGGTCGGCCCGCCAGGACCTTGGCGAGATTGTCGTCGACGGTGTGGGCCCGAACGGCGCGGGCGGCCGGACTGGAACCGCTGACCGTGGTCAGATCGACGATCGACAGCGGGCAGTCATCGAGCAGCGATGTCGGGTCGCCGGGCAGCGTGGCGGCGTACCGGTCGACGCGACCGAACGGCCGGGCCGCCGCGATTGCCGCGCCGGTGCCGACGGCGACTGTGCACCGGACCGCCTCCGCCAGTGCGCCGGGCTGGGCGCCGAAGGACAGGTTCGTGTCGTCCGTCGGCGGCGCCGAATACTTGACCTTGGCTCCGATGTTGTCCGGGGTCGTGATCGTCGCGTTCGCCGGCGGACACTGACCATCGACCACCTTGTCCGCGCTCCGGACATAGTTGCCGGCGCCGAGCGTGAGCCAGCCGTCGCTCGGGCACGTCGGCGTCCGCGCCGACCGTACGGTCAACGCGGCGATCGCATCCCGTTGCGCGAGCCGCCACAGCGTCGGCGTATCAGTCGGATTGATGTCGTCCCACCGCAGTCCGGCGGCACCGGCGATGATCACATAGCCGGCCCGGTGGGTCGTCGACACGGTCGACGGACGCTCCATCAGACCGACGATCGCGGCGACGGCGATGGCGAAGGCCGCGACGAACGGACCGAACCGGCGGACGATCGTCATCGACGGCCGCCCAACAACTCCGCGTAGACGTCGATGACCTGGGCCAGCGTGTCGCTGTCGGTCGGCCAACTCGTCGCCTGCGTGCGTCCGCTGTCGGCCAGCAGCCGCCGGTGGCCGGCATCGGCGAGCAGGTCGGTCACCGCGGCATCCAGAGCCGTCACGTCACCGGCCGGAATCAACACGGCGGCGTCGCCGAGCAGATCCGGCAGGCCACCGACCGCGGTCGAGACCAGCGGTACGCCGGCCCACAGCGCCTCCTGTGCGAACAGTTGGCGCGCCTCCCAGACGCTCGACACGACGGCGAGATCGGCGCCGGCCAGCAGGTCGGCAACGTCGTCCCGGTGGCCGAGCAGTGTCACCGGCGCGTCGAGCGCGGCGATCTGCGCGGTCAGCGACAGAAACGACGGGCCGTGGCCGGCGATCAGGACCAGCGGTTCGGGCTTGCGCTCGCGCCAGCGGGCCGCGGCCGCGATCAGCGTCTCGTACCCCTTCTGCGGATGCAGGCGACCGACGGAGAGGATCAGCGGGGTTTCGTCGCTCACGCCGAACTCGGCGCGCACGTCGGCGCGGGTCCGTCCGGACCGTTCGAGCGTGGGCGCCGCGACCGCGCCGAGGCGCACGTCGCGACCGCCCAGCGTGATCGCGCGGTCGACCAGGTCGTTCGATGCGCCGAGCGTGATGTCGGCGATCCGCGCGACCCGCCGTTCGAGCAGGTGGTAGGCCCGCCCGCGCAGGCCGCCGGCGAGCACGGCGTTGTGCCAGGTGACGACGAGCGGAATGCGGTCCGCCCGGGCCCAACCGGCCACGAGTCCGGCCCGCAGGCCGTGTGCGTGCACCAGATCGACGCCGGAATCGAGCAGGGCGCGACGGAGATCGCGGACCACGCGCAGGTCGCCCGGCTGCGGGCTAGCCGGGATCTCGATCGGCACGAACGCGGCGCCGAGTGACGCGAGGTCGAATTGCCGGCCGGTAGTCTCCGGCGCGTACACGGTCACGGCGAGGCCGCGCGCGACGAGGCCGGATGCCAGCGAACTGACGTGCCGTCCGATGCCACCGGTGCTGGACGCGAGCACCAGCGCTACCCGCAACGTCGGGCGGTCGGCCCCCGACGCGCTGGCCGTGCTCGATTCGCCGA
>DATCXD010000478.1:0-5576 GCA_036566005.1 Micromonosporaceae bacterium
CGCAGACGAAGGCGTGGTCGGCGGCCGAGGACGACCTGTACGCGTCGGTCCGCGCGACGTGGCCCGGACGAGAGACGTTCCACGCGCGCCTGACCGAACTGCATGCCGTCGGTGAGGTGCACGCACCGACGTGGCGGAAGGATCTCGCCTTCGGCCTGCATCGCGATCCGGACCAGGATCACGCCGTACTCACCGTCGTCGGTCCCGACGGAGCCGTCCGTACACTCGTCGATCCGATCGCGATCGACCCGTCCGGCGCCACGACGCTGGACTTCTGGGTGCCGTCGCCGGACGGCTCGCGGCTCGCGTACGGCTTGTCCGAGGGCGGCACGGAGCAGGCGCTGGTCCGCGTCATGAACGTCAGCACCGGCATGGTGATCGACGGCCCGATCGACCGCATCCGGCACAGCCCGATCGCGTGGCTGCCGGATGGCGACGCCTACTACTATGTGCGCAACCTGACCGACGAGGACGCGCCGGACGGCGACGGCTACCTGTTCCGCCGGGTCTACCTGCACGTGGTCGGCACCGACCCGGAGACCGACACGCTGGTGTTCGGCGCCGACGCTCCGAAGACGGCATTCTTCTGGGTCGACGTGTCCGACGACGGCCGGTGGGTGATCGTGAGTCAGCAGCGCGGCACCGACGCGCGCAACGACCTCTGGATAGCCAATCGCGACGGTGACGGCGCGGGCGCCACCGCGTTTGTTCCGGTCCAGGTCGACATCGATGCGCTCACGTCGACTCACTTCGGCCGCGACGGCTCGGTCTACCTGCTGACCAAGCAGGGCGCGCCACGGTGGCGGCTGTGCGTCGCCGAACCCGGCGATCTGTACGAGGCCGGTGCGAAGGCCGGCACCACCGATCCGGGCACCGGGACGTGGCGCGAACTGATCGCGGAAGACCCGACGGCGGTCATCTCCGACTACGCCATCCTCGATGGTCCCGCTTTGGCCGAGCCGCAGGTCGCTCTCGTCCGCACCCGGCACGCGATTGCCGAGGTCACGCTGCACGACCTCGCCAGCGGCCGGGCGACGGCCACGGTGCAGCTGCCGGGTGTCGGTACGGTCGAGGAGCTGACCGCGCGGCACGACGGCGGCCACGAGGCGTGGCTCACGTACACCGACTTCACCACGCCGGCCCAGGTGCTGCGGGTCGACGCGGTCACGGGGGAGCTTTCCGTCTGGGCGGAGCCGCCCGGCACCGCGAACACGAACGTCGAGGTCGTGACGCGCCACGTGCGGTATCCGTCCTACGACGGCACCGAGATCGGCATGTTTTTAGCCGGCCCAGCCGTCGCCGGCTCGACGACACCGGGCAGCGGCCCGGTGCCCACCATTCTGTACGGCTACGGCGGTTTCAACATCTCCCGGCCGCCGACGTACGACCCGTGGATCCTGGCCTGGATCGAGGCCGGCGGCGTGTTCGCGCTCGCGAGTCTCCGCGGTGGCGGGGAGGAGGGCGAAGCCTGGCACCGCGACGGGATGCGGGCCAAGAAGCAGAACGTGTTCGACGACTTCCACGCCGCCGGCGACTGGCTCGTCGCTCAGGGCATCACGACGCACGACAAGCTCGGCATCTTCGGCGGCTCGAACGGCGGCCTGCTGGTCGGGGCGGCGTTGACGCAGCATCCGGAGAGCTACGCCGCCGCCGTCTGTTCGGCACCGCTGCTCGACATGGTCCGCTACGAGAACTTCGGCCTCGGTTCGTTGTGGCACGGCGAATACGGAACGGCGGCCGATCCGGAGCAGTTCGGCTGGCTGTACGCGTATTCGCCGTACCACCATGTGACCGACGGCGTCGCATATCCGGCCGTGTGTTTCACCGTGTTCGACGGCGACAGCCGGGTCGATCCGCTGCACGCCCGGAAGCTGTGCGCGGCTCTGCAGCACGCCACGGCGAGCGCGCGTCCGGTCGTGATCCGCCGTGAGCAAAATGTCGGCCACGCGAGCCGGGCGGTCTCCCGTACCGTCGATCTGGCGGCCGATCGGTTGGCGTTCTTCACCGCCCAGCTGGTCTGACGACGGCGGTGATCTTGCGGGCGATGGCGAACGGGGTGGCGCGGCGGCAAGGCTCAGCGCTTGCGGCCGTGCATGGTCTTGATGACCCGCTTGATCATCTCGACCTGTTTCGGCGTGCGCTCGAACGACGTGGCCGGCAGCAGTGAGCGCGCGCGTCGCCGGGTGATGGCCTTCGGCCAGGCGAACTCGCGCAACCCGTCGGCACCGTGGATGCGGCCGAAGCCGGAGTCCCCGACGCCGCCGAACGGGAGGCTCGGCATGCCGGCAAACGTGAGCGTCGAGTTGATCGACGTCATGCCGGAGCGGAGCCGGCGGGCGATGCGCATCGCGTCGCGCTTGCCGAAGACCGAACCGCCGAGGCCGTATCGCAGCCCGTTGGCCAGCCGGACGGCTTCGTCCGCGTCGGCGACCCGCTTGACGGTCAGGGTCGGTCCGAACGTCTCCGCACGCACGGCCGCCGAATCTTCCGGCACGTCGAGCAGGATCGTCGGGCGCACGTACGGGGCGGAGACCGCGTCGAGGCCGCCCATCGCCGCGGTGCCGCCGCGTTCGAGCGCATCGCCGATGTGCCGCCGGATCGTGTCGATCTGTGCCGGCATCGTGATCGGGCCGATGTCCGCGCCGTCGCCGGCACCTACTGTCAACGCGCCGGCCTTCGCGACGAGCTTGCCGACGAAGGCGTCGTGGACCGCGTCGACGACATAGATGCGTTCGATGCCGATGCAGGTCTGGCCGGCGTTGGTGAGCCCACCCCACGCCGCCGCGGACGCGGCCGCGTCCAGGTCGGCATCCGCGTCAACGATCATCGCGTCCTTGCCGCCGCACTCCAGCAACACCGGCGTCAACGATTCGGCGCACGCTGCCATGATCTTCTTGCCCGTCGCGGTCGAGCCGGTGAACGCGATCTTGTCGGTCCCGGCCTGCGTGAGCGCGGCACCCACGTCGCCCATTCCATGGACGACCTGGAGTACGGGATGGTCCGGCACGATCTCGGCGAACGTGTCGGCGATGAGTTGGCCGACGGCCGGCGTGTATTCGCTCGGCTTGAACACGACGGCGTTGCCGGCCGCGAGAGCATAGGCGATCGAGCCCATCGGCGTGAAGATCGGATAGTTCCACGGGCCGATGACGCCGATCACGCCGTACGGCTGGTATTCGAGGTAGGCCGAGTGCTCGATGAGCGTCAGCGAGCTACGCATCCGGCGCAGCTTCAGCACCCGCTGCGCGTGCCTGGCGGCCCAGGCCAGATGATCGAGTGCCGCGAAGCACTCGACGACACCCTCCGCCGCCGGCTTGCCGCTCTCCCGGTTGATCAGTTCGGCAATGTCCTCGACGCGGTTGGCGAGCAGCGAGGCCCAGCGCAGCATCGCCTGACGGCGGCGGGTGTTGCCGAGCCCGGCCCACCACGCGCTGGCGTCGCGGCCACGCTCGACGGCGGCGCGTACGTCTTGCGGCGAAGCGACCGGAAAGCGACCGACCTCGGCGCCGGAGGCGGGGTTGGTGGAGATCAGCTCGCCGTCCTCGACGACGGGCACACCGGGGGTACGGGTGGCGGTCATGGCGCGAAGTCTAAACCGCCGACCTACTCGTCAGTAGCCCTTGATGTCGGTGCGGCCGACCCGCTTGTCGTCCCACATGGCAGACTCGCGCGGAGACGGGTTTCTCGGTGGGAGGGGTGCGCGGTGGCCAGAGATGTCCGCAGTGTCGGTGTGGTCGGGCTGGGCACGATGGGCGCCGGCATCGTCGAGGTGTTCGCGCGTAGCGGCGTGGACGTGGTCGCGGTGGAGGTCTCCGACGCCGCACTGGACCGGGGTCGCGAGCACCTGACCGGATCCACCGACCGGGCGGTCGCCCGTGGCAAGCTCTCCGAGGCCGATCGCGACGCGCTGGTCGGCCGCATCCGCTTCGCCGTCGGTCTCGACGCGTTGAGCGATGTCGATTTCGTCGTCGAGGCCGTACCGGAGCATCTCGATCTGAAGCAGAAGATCTTCGCGGAGCTGGACCGGGTCTGCAAGCCGGAGGCGATCCTCGCGACGAACACGTCGTCGCTGTCGGTCACCGAGATCTCCGTGGCGACGAGCCGGCCGAACCAGGTCATCGGCACGCACTTCTTCAACCCGGCACCGATCATGAAGCTCGTCGAGGTCATCAAGACCGTCGTCACCGCGCCCGATGTCGTCGACGACGTCGAGGCGCTGTGCGCGCGGCTGGGCAAGGTCGACGTGACGATCAACGACCGGGCCGGATTCATCGCCAACGCGCTGCTGTTCGGCTACCTCAACCACGCCGTCAAGATGTACGAGGGGCATTACACCAGCCGGGAGGACATCGACGCGGCGATGAAGCTCGGCTGCGGGTTGCCCATGGGCCCCCTCGCGTTGATGGACCTCATCGGGCTCGATACCGCGTACGAGATCCTCGACACGATGTATCGCCGCGGCGGCCGTGACCGCCGGCACGCGCCGGCGCCCCTGCTCAAGCAGATGGTGACCGCCGGCCTCCTAGGCCGCAAAAGCGGTCGGGGCTTCTACACGTATGAGAAGGCGGGCGCGCCGGTGGTCATCGCCGACGAGTCGACACCGGTGGCGGCTATCGGCGACGCGGAACCGAACAGCGACATCCACCAGAGGATCCGCCGGGTCGGCGTGATCGGCTCCGGCACGATGGCCACCGGCATCATCGAAGTCTTCGCCCGCAACGGGTACGAGGTCGTGTCCGTGACCCGGGGCGCGGAGCGGTCGGCCACACTGTCCGAGGCGTTCAAGAAGTCGCTGACCAAGGGCGTCATCCGCGGCAAGCTGTCCGAAGAGGACCGGGACGCGGCGCTCGCCCGGGTGAACTGGTCGACGACGCTCGACCACCTTGCCGACGTCGACCTCGTTGTCGAAGCGGTGGTCGAGGAGTTGTCGGTCAAGACCGCACTGTTCTCGTCCCTCGACGACATCTGCAAGCCGGGCACGATCCTCGCCACCACGACGTCGAGCCTTCCGGTGATCGAGTGCGCGATGGCGACGTCTCGGCCGGCCGAGGTCATCGGGCTGCACTTCTTCAACCCGGCACCGGTGATGGGGCTGATCGAGGTCGTACACACGATCCGTACCGCACCGGACACGATCGAGACGGCTCGCGCGCTGGTCGAAAGCCTCGGCAAGTACCCGGTGGCCTGTGCCGACCGGGCTGGGTTCGTGGTCAACGCGCTCCTGTTCCCGTACCTGAACGACGCCGTACGGATGGTCCAGGCGAGCTACGCGACCGTCGACGACATCGACTACGCCATGAAGCTCGGCTGCGGCTACCCGATGGGCCCGTTCGAGCTTCTCGACGTGATCGGCCTCGATGTCTCGCTGGCCATCCAGCGAGAGCTGTATCTCGAGATGCGAGAGCCGGGCTTCTCGCCGGCGCCGCTGCTCGAACAGCTTGTCACGGCCGGCTACCTGGGCCGCAAGGTCGGACGGGGCTTCCGCGACTACCGCTGATCGGCCGTGCGCCGGATCACGCGGCCGGCCCCGGTTGAGCGCCGCTGCCCACCGTACCCTTGCATCGTGAGCCCGCGCC
>DATCXD010000059.1:0-2983 GCA_036566005.1 Micromonosporaceae bacterium
ACAAGCTCACCTCTGGGTCGATCACGGCGAGCGTCGGGCGCAGCCGCCAGTGGCTGATCCCGGTCTTGACCTTCATTGACAATACGTCGAGCACGCACATAGCGGTGCTCTCCGAGCCGGTTCCCGCCGTCGTCGGCACGGCGATCAACGGTGCCAGCGGCCCGCGCGGTGCACGGCCTCCCCCGATCGGACGGTTGATGAAGTCCATCAACTCGCCGTCCTCGTGTAACAGCAGGTTGACGGCCTTCGCGGTGTCGATCGCCGAGCCGCCACCCACGGCGATGAGGGCGTCCCATGGTCCTTCGCTGCGGGCGTAGTTGACGGCGAGCGCCATGCTCACGTCGGTCGGCTCAACCCGGGCGCCGTCGAAAATCTGCGACCGGATGTCGTAGCCGGCCAACGACTGGGCGACGCGGTCGGGAACGCCGAGCTCCCGCACGTGGACGTCGGTGATGATGAGCGCGGTGCGCACGGCATATTGGGTAAGCTCGAATCCGATCTCGTCGATGGCGCCCGCACCGAACTTCAGCGGCGGGGAACCCCAAGTGAAGATCGTCTCGTCACGTCGCGCGTCGTTCTCATCGCTCATTGGCCTACGTCCCTTTCTGAGCCACTCCGGTCAGCAGGCAGCGCCATCGTCGTCGACGGGCGCCCCACAATTTCCGTCCCTCGATGCCAAGTCGGCCAACTCGATCTGTCTAGTCGATCGCGCCCGGGCTTCGTTCATCCGCATCACGGTCGACAGGAACGTCCCGGTGTGGTTCAGTCCGGGTCGTGCGGCTGTGCCGTCAATGGGCTGTCGCACAAATGATTGCGACTGTCCGCCCGCGCAGCGCTAGCTTGGGCGCTAGCGTACGCGTTCGGCGCGACCCCGCACGAACTGGCGACCGGCAAACCGCCGTTCGGCGGCGGCGACCCGCTTCGGCTGAAACACGATCACCTGGCCAGCGTTCCGGCCCGCGCCGACCACAGTGAACGCCGCGGTAACGAGTGCGATTCCGACGTCATCGGCAGGCATTGTTCCATCAAGCCATCACGCGTTGTCGGCGCCGCAGATTTCCCATCAGGAGACTCAAGCTGGTGGCACGGCCGCGTGAGCCGCTGGATCGCATAACCAATAAACCTGTCAGCGGCCAGTGAAAGATCCCCAACGGCGGCCAGATGACTCCCCACTGACGCCCAGATTTTCCCCATCCGTGCACAGCGTCTCGCCGGTATGTGAGCGTTGTCGGCCGCCGTCTCGCGCGACGAGCAGGTGCTTGCTCTGCTCGGTACGCTTCCGCCGAGCGAGTGCTGTTCGCTGTGGTGCGCCTGCTCGGCGGCCCGGGTCCACGACCCGGCCGCGTAGCGTGAGATCCAAGAGGGGGCGGGAGCTGTGAGCTGAGGTCCATACCGGCCGATGTCGATTCGGCGAGATCGTCTTCGTGTAGGTGGGGAGACCCGGAAGGGTATCGGCGGAGATCGGAGAGTGCGCCATGATCGAGACACAGCTGTTCGTCACCGGCTTGGGCGTGGGCGAGTCGCCGCGCTGGCACGACGGTCGGTTGTGGTTCTGCAACTGGGGAGCGCGGGAGATCGTTGCCGTCGACATCGACGGCAATCGTGAAGTGATCGCGCCCGGACCGAAGATCGCCGGCTATTGCATCGACTGGCTGCCCGACGGCCGCCTGCTGGTGACCGGCGAGCGGGAGTTGCTACGTCAGCAGCCCGACGGGTCGCTGGTCACCTACACCGACTTGTCGGCGCTGCCGGCATCCGCGAACGAGATCGTGGTCGACGGCCGCGGGAACATCTACGTCAACGTCCTTGGATTCGCCTTCGGTCAAGAGGACTTCCGGCCGGGCGCGATCGGGCTGGTCACCCCGGACGGCTCGGTGCGCATCGTGGCCGAGGACATCCACTTCCCCAATGGCATGGTGGTGACCCCGGATGATTCGACCTTGATCGTGGCCGAATCGTGGACCGGGCGGCTCACCGCCTTCGACATCGGGGCCGATGGTGGCCTGTCCAACCGGCGGGTGTGGGCTCCCATCAGCGGCGACGGAATCTGCCTGGACACCGAGGGCGCCATCTGGACCCAGGTCCTCGACGATGGAAAGCCCGCCTGCGTACGCGTGCGCGAGGGCGGCGAGGTCCTCGACCGGATCGATGTCGACCGCGCCTGCTTCGCCGCGGCGCTCGGCGGCCCCGACGGCCGCACCCTGTTCATCATGTGCGCGATGTTTCCCGGGATCGACCGTCTGGAGGAGATGTTTGCGTCCCGGACCGGCCAGATCCTCACCGCGCGGGCACCGGCACCCGCCGCCGGCTGGCGGTGACCCCGCGCGGCCAGGCACGCGACGCGGGTCGAGGACGTCGGCCAGCACCAGCCGACAGTGGGCAAGCACAGCGCGATGTTTCACGCTTCCATGTCGGATCACGCCGTCGCGCCACCCGGCCCGCCGCCAGCGGCCCCGGCACTTCGCTGATGAGTGCGACGCCGTGCAGGCGGGCCGTGACTGCGCTATTGGACAGGCTAATTGGTGTGCGGTCGGCGGCAGATGAGGATGGTTGCTGATTGGTGCCCAAGTGGCCATGGCGACCGGCGGCCGCGTCGGGCGAGGATTTCGGTCTGCTCGTCGTGCCGCTCGAATGGATTGGTGGCTAACGCGCTGGTGATAGGCGGCGTGTTGGTGACGGTACTGGTGGTGGCGGTGCTGGTGGTGGGGTTGTGGCTGATGCAGCGACGCTTGATCTACTTCCCGGATCGGTCACCGGTACCTGCCGCGGCGACGGTGCTTGCTGGGGGTGCCGCGCCCGAGCGGGCGCGACGGCATCCGCGTCGCGGTACGCGAGGCTATGGAGGAGGCTCAGTGAGACGACTGTTCCTACACGGCTCGGCGGCCCGGGCACGGGCGGCCTGGCGGACTAGGTGGTCGCGCTCGGCGACGTTCGTGGCCCGGCGGACGGCCGCGGCGTAGGCCGCAGCGGCGGCGGGCAGGTC
>DATCXD010000482.1:0-7449 GCA_036566005.1 Micromonosporaceae bacterium
GCGAGTCCCTGGCCGGCAAGCCGCTGGGCCTACGGCCGGCCACTCGCTGACTGATCGTCAGGTCGCGTCGACGTCGAACGTATGCGCGGCGCCGGCCGGCGGCGTCGCGGGCGCGATCGCGGTCGGTCCATTGGCGCTCACCGGCTTGTTCCGGATGTCCTTGTTGCGGATGTCGACGTCACGCGCTACTCGCTGCAGCCCGCCGCGAACACCGGTGACGTCTTTGCGGACATCCTGGTAAAGCGTCTCGATCGGCTTCCGGAGCTCCTGCTCGTCTTCTTCGCTCAGGATGTGCTTGCGGATCAGCGACTTCGGATTCAGGTCTTCCAGCGAGATTTCGGTGCCGAGCTCACGGCTCAGATCAGTCGTCGCGTTGCGCGCCATGTCCCGCAGATTGCGGAGGATACGTACGCCTTCGCTGATTGCCTTCGGCAGCTTGTCCGGACCGAAGATGAACATGGCGAGGAGGATCAGGACGAGGAACTCCCAGCCTCCGATGCCGAAGAAGTCCATACCCACCTCCACTCGTGCCGGTCTCAGCGTACGCAGTCGACGGCCACCCCCGCCAGACACGGACCTCAGCGTTCAATCAGGCTCCACCCTGCCGAGAGCTGACGGCCCGGAGCCGACCGCCGAAAGCCGACCGGGCGGCCCACGACGGGAAACTCGTTGATCAACCGTCGGAGGCGACGAGCTTCACCTGCAGGGTGTGCCGGGCCGTACCGCGCAGATACGTCACCGACACCACCGAGCCGGGCGCGTACTCGCGCACGATCGCGACCAGATCGCCGGCCGCGTCCAGTGGGGTGCCACCGACCGACAAGATCACGTCGTCGGGCTGCAGTCCGGCGTGGTCGGCCGGGCCGCCGGCCGCGATGGTCGACAGCAGCACGCCGCCGTTGGGGTTGTGGTAGCTCGCCTGCGGCGTTGCCCCGATCACGGTCCGCTGCACCTTGCCGGTGGAGATAATCGACTCAGCCGTACGTTTCGCCTGGTTGATCGGGATGGCGAAGGCGAGTCCGATGTTCCCCGCCTCGTCGTCGCTCCCGCCGAGCGACTTGATCACGGCGTCCATGCCGATGACGTGGCCGGCCGCGTCGACCAGCGGGCCGCCCGAGTTGCCGTGATTGATCGCCGCGTCGGTCTGGATCGCCGCGTAGTAGCGGGTCGGGCCATTGCCGTCGGCGATCTCCAGCGGTCGACGCAACGACGAGATGATGCCGGCGGTGACCGAGTTCTGCAGGTCGAGCGGTGCCCCGATGGCGAGGACGGGATCGCCGACCGCGATCGAATCCGAGTTGCCGAACGTCACCGCCGGCAATCCCGACCTTGCGATCTTGAGTACGGCGATGTCCGACTCCGGGTCGGTGCCGACGAGCTTGGCCGGCGCCGTACTGGCGTCGTTGAACGTGATCGTCGCGTTCCCGTCGATCCCGGCGATCACGTGGTCGTTAGTGATCATGTAGCCGTCCGACGACACGATGAACCCCGAGCCGATCGCCGAGCCGAGCGAGCTGTCCACCCGTACGGTCACGACGCTCGGCAGGACGGACTTCGCGACCGCGGCGAGCGATCCCGGAGCGCGCTGCGCGAGGCCGGGAGTCGTCCCCGAGCCGTTGCCCAGCGGTACGGCATCCCGGAGCCCGCCTTTGACGGCCGCCAGATATCCGAGTGCACCGCCGAGACCACCGGCCAGCAGCGCCGCCAGCAGGCTGATGAGCAGCACCTGCCCGATCGAGACTCGGCGGCGCGGAGGCTCGACCTCGGCGGCCGGCACCGGATCGAGTTCCGGCGCGGTCAGGATGAGCGCAGCCGGAGCGCCGGGATCCCGCCACGGGTCGGAGCGGGCATCCGTCCACCAGGGAGAGTTTCCGGAGCCGCCGGAGCTGTTGGGTGGCGTCGCAGCGCCGGACGATGTCGGCGTGTGGTTGGCGGCGACACTGCCTCCGGATACCGCACCGCCCGGCGCGCCGGGCGGGTACGTGCTGCTACCCGCTCCCGCGTCGTAGAGTGCGCCGGAGTAGTCCGGCGACGGCACGCGGCCGCCGGCCGAGTCTGCCGACCATCGCGACTGTCCGTCCGCCACGACATCCCCAATCGTCTGCTCGTGACCCGTTCGTTCCAGGATTGCACGCGCGACGACACGATCAGGAGCGGACTTCGGACTCGGTGGGCGGATTTGACCGGATCGATCCGGCCTGAGCGGCGACGCGCCGGATCCATCGGACATCTCAGGCACGACAGGACGGCCGGCGCGAAGCAGAAAGGGGATCGCTGATGGCAACGGCGGAAACGAACGTGCCGCGGTCGGATCGCGACTTTGTCGAGGCGTTCCTGCCGGAGGACGACATGCTGCGCGTCGCCCGCGGGTTGGCCGCCGATGCCGGCCTCACACCGATCACCGCCAGCACCGGCGCAACCCTGTGCATGCTGGCCGCCGCCGCGTCGGCTCGCGCGGCCATCGAGATCGGCACCGGGACGGGTGTGGGCGCGCTGTGGCTGTTGCGTGGCATGCGGACCGACGGCGTCCTGACGACGATCGACATCGATGCCGAGCACCAGCGGATCGCTCGCCGTGTCTTCGCGGAGGCGGGCCACGCGGCCAGCCGTACCCGTCTCATCACCGGCCAGGCGCTCGACGTGCTGCCGCGGCTCGCGGACGGTGCCTATGACCTGCTTTGCCTCGACGGTGACCGGGCCGACTACGCGGCGTGCGTCGCCGAGGCCCCACGCCTGCTGCGGGCCGGCGGCATCCTCGCCGTCAACGGGGCGTTGGCCGGTGGCCGGGTCGCAGACCCGGCGACGCGAGATCCGGAAACAGTGGCGCTGCGCGATCTGGTGCGTTCGTTCCGCGACAACGACCGTTGGCGGCCGGCGCTGTTGCCTACCGGCGACGGGCTGCTCTGCGCGGTCCGGGTGTGATGCGACGATCGGCTACACGTCGCCGAGCCAGCGCAACAGCGTGCGTACGCCCCAACCGGTCGCGCCCTTGGCTAGTTCGCCGTCGGCGCTGTCGGCCCACGACGGCGCCGACATGTCGATGTGCGCCCAATTGGCGCGCGCATCGCCGGTGAACTCCCGCAGGAACAGAGCGGCCGCGATCGACCCAGCCCCGGCGCTCGATGAGTTCGCGACGTCGGCGATTTCGCTCGAGATGTCACGGACGTAGTCGTCGACGAGCGGCATCTGCCAGGCACGCTCTCCCGCGTCGGCGGCAGCGTTGGTCAGCGCCGCGGCGAGGTCCGCGTTCTCGCTGTAAAGCGCGGCCGTGCGCTTGCCGAGAGCGACGGCGTTGGCTCCGGTCAGGGTCGCGAGATCAACGAGTACGTCCGGCCGCAGTTCCGCCGCCGCGTAGGCGAGCGCGTCAGCCAGGACCACGCGTCCCTCGGCATCGGTGTTCAGGCACTCGCTCGTCCGGCCACCGTAGTGGTGGACGACGTCGCCCGGCCGCCAGGCCGAGCCGCTCGCCATGTTCTCCGCGAGCGGTGCGAGCGCCGTGATGCGTACCCGCAAGTTCAGTTCGGCCGCGCCGAAGGTGGCCGCGATGATGGCCGCCGCGCCACCCATGTCTTTGCGCATCAGCTTCATGCCGTCCCGCGGCTTGATGCAGATGCCGCCGGTGTCGAACGTGATGCCCTTGCCGATGAGGACGACATGCCTGGTCGATTCGTCCGCGTCGGCCGGTTGCCAGGAGAGCTGGACGAGCCGTGGCGCGCGAGTGGAACCACCGCCGACCGCGACCACACCGCCGAAACCGGCGTCGGCGAGTTCCGCGCCGGCCCACACCCGCACGTCCAGGCCGGCCTTGCCCGCCGCCACCTTGGTCACCTGATCCGCGAACCACGCCGGCGTTTTCTCCTCGCTCGGCATGTTGGTCAGATCGCGAGCGAAGCGGGTCACCGTCGCGACCGAATACGACTCGGCCAGCGCGGCTGCGTAGTCGCGGTCCGGGTCGTCCGCGTCGGCGACCAGAACGGTCACCTTTTGCAGCGATTGCTCCGGGTCGGGGTCAACAATGATCTCCGCTGCCCGGCGACCGGGCGCGTTGACCCGCACCGGCGCTTCGGCCTCGCCAACGACGACCGAGCCGGTCCGGCGCTGGGTCAGGTTGAACGTGTAGGACGCGAGCCATAGACCCTCGGCCAGGCCACGGGCGGCGCCCGGACCCGCGGATTCGGGCAGGATGACGGTGAGCTCATCATCGGTTGCCGCGGCCCGGGCGAGGGCCGCACCGGCCGCGCGCCATCCATGCTCATCGCCGTCACCGATGCCGACGAGCAAGACGCGACGCGGGGTCGCGAGCGGGCGGGGAAGCGTGGCTATCGTGCCGGCTTTGCCGGAGTGGTCGGCGTCGGCCAGAAAAGCGTCGAGCTGGGTACGCAGATCCGCGTGGACGACGCCGCCGACCGATTGGAGCGTCGGTCGGGGGACCGCCCCGACCGGCACCGCCAGGATCTGCGGATTCGCGTTCACCAGTCGATCCGACAGCCGGATGTTGAGCACAGGCACTCCTTGGTGACCGGCCTGAAGGAGCACCGGTCGGCTACGTGGACATGAAACCCGCACACCACCACGGCGGCCGGCGGCGTGTCCTGCCGTACGGACGGACGATCCACGCTGGTAGCGCGCGTAGCGTCACGTTCACAGCAGTACCGCAGTCACAGCGGTCACCGCAGTCACGTCAGCACCGCCGCGGCGGTGTGCGTTTGGAGCTGATGGAAGGTTCGGCAAGCCAGTGGTCAGCCGACCGCGGCGCGCAGCGCCTCGCCGAGAGCCGTGGCCTCGTCCGGAGTCATCTCGACGACGAGCCGGCCACCGCCCTCCAGCGGAACACGCATGACGATCCCGCGGCCTTCCTTGGTGACCTCCAGCGGACCGTCTCCCGTCCGCGGCTTCATCGCCGCCATGTTGTCTCCCCTCTCGACGTCCGGCCCGGAGCGCCTACGCGTGCTCGAACCGGGCCTTGCTCGTCGAATATGACGATCAGTTGCAAACCGTGTTGCGTCGGCGCATGTGCCGAGGAAATGATTTTCCCTGATGAAGCCCTCAAGACCCAAACCGGCTCGCAAATAGCTATGACGGGTCGCTGGCAAGCGCCACGATTCGATGTCACAATGGGCGGCATTTCCGCGGGCCCGGCTCGGTCAACGTGATCAAGAGGTGGGGTGGGCAACGCCCGTGCAGGCACGGTCGGCACTCTTCGATCTTTACGGCGACCACCTCCGCGCCCACGGCGGCCGAGCGCCGGTCGCGGCTCTCGTACGGCTGCTCGCGCCGCTCGACATCGGTGCACCGGCCGTCCGTACGGCGGTGTCGCGGATGGTCCGGCAGGGCTGGTTACATCCCCTGCGGCTCTCGTCCGGGCCGGGTTACCTGATCACGCAACGGGCAGCGAACCGGCTCGACGAAGCGGCCGAGCGGATCTACCGGACCAATCCGCAGCAGTGGGACGGCACATTCGACCTCGTCATCGCGGATGCGCCGGTGCCGCGGTCGGATCGTCAACGGATCGCGAACAATTTCGCCTACCTCGGTTACGGCACCATCGGCGACACGACCTGGGTCGCCACGAAACCGTCACCCGAAGCAGAGGCGGTGCTCGCCGACGCGGGCGTACGGTTCCAGCGGTTTGTCGGGCACCACGCCGGCGGCGTACGCGGCGCAACCGCCCTGGTCAGCCAGGCATGGGATCTGGAGCGAATCGGTCGTGAGTATCGCGAGTTCGTGACCGCGCTTCGCCCGGTCGTCGATCGGGTCGACGCCGAGGGTGACCTCAAGGCGGCGTACACCGCCCGGTTCCGGCTCGTGCACGCCTGGCGTACGTTCCTGTTCCGGGACCCGGCGCTCCCGGCCGACCTCCTGCCGGCCCGCTGGCCTGGCAACGACGCCGCGGAGTTCTTCGACCTGCACGCCGGGCGGCTGCGGCCGGCCGCGGACGAGTTCGTCGAGCACTGCCTGACTCTGGTGAAGGGTGCCCAACCGTGACCGTGCTGCTGCTCGACGTCGTCGATGGCGTCGCGACCGTGACGCTGAACCGGCCCGAATCGCTCAACTCTCTGTCGCTGGAACTCAAGGTCGCGCTTCGCGACACGCTGGACAAGCTCGCCGAGGACCCGGGCATCCGGGCGATCGTGCTGACCGGGTCCGGGCGCGCGTTCTGCGTCGGCCAGGACCTGCGGGAACACACGCGGCTGCTGGCCGAGGGCTCGCCGGCGCCGCTGTCGACCGTACGAGAGCACTACAACCCGATGGCGCTCCGGATTGCCGGGATGCCTAAGCCGGTGATTGCCGCCGTACGCGGAATGGCGGCCGGGGCCGGCGCCGGCCTCGCCTTCCTGGCCGACTTCCGCGTCGGCGGCCCGAAGACGGCGTTCCTGATGGCCTTCGCCAACGTCGGTCTGGCCGCTGACACGGCCGCCTCCTGGACCCTGCCGCGACTGGTCGGGCACGCCAAGGCGACCGAGTTGCTGATGCTCGCGCAGCCCATCGACGCCGCCGAAGCGGCGCGCATCGGGCTGCTGACGAAGCTCGTCGACGACGACGAGGACGTGTTGCCGGCGGCACAAGCGCTGGCGGCCCGACTCGCGGCCGGCCCGACGATCGCGTACGGCCAGATCAAGCGCGAGTTGATCACGGCTGAGGCGGGGAGTCTGGCCGACGCGTTGGAGACCGAGGCCGATGCCCAGTCGATCACCGGTGCGACCGCGGATCACGCCGACTCCGTGGCTGCCTTCGTCGCCAAGCAGCCACTCGTCTTCAATGGTCGCTGAGGTCTGACGGCCGTCGGCCGGGCCTACTCGTCTTCCTCCGGATCGAGATTGACCTCGACACCGGCCACCATCGCCTGCATGGCGAGTTCGTCGCCGGCCGGGCTGACGAAGGTCGGCAGCTCCCGTGGGCCGAGATCGGCGACGTACGTCCAGAATTGGCGCACCGCCTCCGCGGCGCTGGATGCCTCGATCGGCAGATCGAGGCTCACCAGCCAGGTCTGGCGCGTGGACGCGAGGTCGGCAGCCTCCCCGGACGCGATCGCGCCGGGCGCCTGGTCGGCGTACGCGGTCCACTGCGACTCATCGATGCGAACGATGTCGCCGACGCTCACGTCGGCCACCGCGGCCGAGATCGGACGGGGATCATCAAAGAATCGCGCCACGTACGAGATCGCGATCTCACCATCATCCGGCGCAGCCCCATCCAGATCATCGCCGTCGGACAGCGTTTCGTGATGCGTGGCCGACACCGAGCCGAGAGCGAATACGACCGGCGGCTGGCCGGCCGCCACGAGCATTACGCGGTCGCCGAGGACGACCCCGCCGGCCGCGAGCCCGGCCAGCACGATGCCGTCACGCTGATAGAGCCGCTCGGCTTCGAACCGGTCGGCGGCGACCATGATGGCCCAGGCTCCCACGCCTTCCATCCCACCACGAGGGGACGCTCACGCGGACCGGC
>DATCXD010000491.1:0-4793 GCA_036566005.1 Micromonosporaceae bacterium
GGCAGACCCTGCCGGGCCACGGTGAGCGCGCCGTGCTTCAGCTCGCGCAGCGCGCGGTTCATCGAACGGGCAACGAACCAGGCGATCAGCATGGCGATCAGGACGATCGCGAAGAGCAGGCCGACATCGATGATGATCTGGCGCTCGACGCGGTCGCGAGCGGCCGAGGCGTCGGCGACGATTTCGCTGTCGAGCGTCGACTCGACGGTCCGGAACAACGACGCACGCGAGGCTGACGTCGCGTTCCATTGGTCGACGGTAATCCCAGTGATCTTGCCACTGGTGCCGTTTCCGACGAACAAGTCCCGCGTCTCTTTGGACGGTTGGAGGCCGTCACCGGTGACGATCTGGCGATACATGTCCTGCTCGCTTGGTGTGGCCACGGCCCCGAACGCCAGGTGTGCCTGCGCCTGCCCGGTGGTCGCACCGATGAAGCTCTGGTAAAGCGCTGGGCTCATCCCAGCCGGCTCGATCAGCGCTTCGAGCCCAGTTTCGCGCTCCTGGCTGATGTACTCCTTTTCCTGCGAGATCGCGCTGGCCGCGCGGATCTCGAAAGACAGGGCCGGTTCTCCGGCAAGCTGAGCCGATGCGTCGCGGATTGCCAGCAGCGTTGTTATCGCACTCTCGTACGCACTCGCCGACTGGCTCATCGGGATCGCCAATTGCGGCGAATTCATCGCAAGGCTGACCTGTTGGCGCAGGACGCCCAGCGTGGCGAGAGACTTCGAGACATCGTCGAGCGTCTGGCGAAGTGTCGCCGGCACATCCGATTCGGCGGCCGCCTGCTGGTTATAGTCGGCCGTCAGCCGATCGCTGGTGTTCTTCTGCTGCTGAAAGGTCTTGTAGGCGGCGGCCGCATCCGCGGCGGCCTTCGCCGCGGCGGCCTTCGTGACCGCGGTCTTGCTGTTGCGTGCGTAGCCGACCGTCATCGTCGCGGAAGCCCGCTCGTCCTGCAGCGCATTCGCCAGGGATCCCGCGTCGGCCGACAGCGCCGCGAGCGTGTGCGCGCGATCGGCGATGTTCGCGTTGGAGATCTGCGAGACCAGCCCGTTCGCGCCGACGATGACCGTGGCAAGCGTGGGCACGAACATGATGAACCCGAGCTTGATGCCGATACGCCGGTCGCGGAGCCATCCGGCCAGGGACTCAAACCCCATCGGCCGGCTAGACCCCGTCTTCGGTCGCTTGGTCACCTGACGCACCTCCGTACCGTGCCGGCCATGCATCGACGGGCACCCATAATCGACCGTGCCTGCAAAACAGGCCGGACCCCCGAGATTCCACCATGTCTAGGACGAAAGAGAAAGCCCAGCCCGGTCGCCATCGATCGCCCGAAGGACAGGACGGAGCAATAACTACCTTGCGTTGTCGTATAACTACTAAAAGTCCACAAGGGATGTAGGGGATATATCTAGATATTATCGGGTCACTGCCACACCGTTCACCTCGACCCGATCCGGCCCCGATCAGGCTCCCCCGAACGGTTAGTTTTCGGTCAACTTTCCGTAGGCCGGCTTTATCACTTCGTTGATCAGCCGCAGCCGCTCGTCAAACGGGATGAATGAACTCTTCATCGCGTTGATGGTCAACCACCGCAGTTCCGGCCAACCGTAGCCGAACACATCGCACAGCAACCACATCTCGCGAGACATGGACGTACCGCTCATCAAGCGGTTGTCGGTGTTGACCGTGACCCGGAACTGCAGGTCCCTGAGGCGCCCGATCGGGTGTTCGGCGATCGATGCCGCCGCGCCGGTCTGCACGTTCGACGAGGGACAGAGTTCCAGAGGGATGCGCTTGTCCCGGACGTACGCGGCGAGCCGGCCCAGCCGTCCGTCGCCCGAGATGTCGTCGACGATCCGGACGCCGTGGCCGAGCCGGTCGGCGCCGCACCATTGGATCGCCTGCCAGATGCTCGGCAGGCCGAACGCTTCACCGGCATGGATGGTGAAATGGAAATTCTCTCGCTGCAGATATTCAAACGCGTCGAGATGACGGGTAGGTGGATAACCCGCCTCGGCGCCGGCGATGTCGAAACCGACGACCCCGCTGTCCCGGTAGCGCACCGCCAGTTCGGCGATCTCCATCGACCGGGCCGCGTGCCGCATCGCGGTGAGCAGCGTACCGATCCGGATCGGGTGCCCGTCCTGCGTGGCTGCGGCGCAGCCGGCCTCGAACCCGGCAAGCACCGACTCGACCACCTCGGGCAGCCCCAGCCCACGCGCCAGGTGCTGTTCCGGCGCGAAGCGCGACTCCGCGTACACCACGCCGTCGGCGGCGAGATCGAGGGCGCACTCGTAGGCCACGCGATAGAGCGCCTCGGGTGTCTGCATCACGCCGACCGTGTGCACGAAGGTCTCGAGATAACGCTCGAGCGACCCGGAGTCAGACGCCGCCGTGAACCACGCGCCCAGCGCGGCGGCGTCGTTGGCCGGCAGTTCGTGGCCGATATCCGCCGCCAGTTCGACGATTGTCGCGGGCCGTAGCCCACCGTCGAGGTGATCGTGCAGCAGCGCCTTCGGAGCCTTGATGATCTCGTCGTAGCTCGGTGCGACCATGGGGCTGACCCTATCGGGGGCGGCTCACTCTCGGCGGAGGTACATCCTGCACAGCGACGTAATTCGGCACTTATGCTGCCCGGTCTGCCGGCGCGAGCTCGCTCAGGCCACCCCCGACGCCCCGGTGCGCTGCCGGGCCGGGCACAGCTTCGATCCCGCCCGCCAGGGTTATGTTCAGCTCACCGCCGGTCCGCTGACCCATCCCGGCGACAGCGCCGCGATGGTCGCGGCGCGTGCCACGTTTCTCGCCGCCGGTCATTTCGCCACGATCACTTCGGCGGTACGGGATATTGCCGCGGCCGCGTGGCCCGGCGGTCTCGTGCTGGATGTCGGTGCCGGCACCGGCCACCACCTCGCCGGCGTCCTCGACGGTCTGCCGGCGGCGTACGGGCTGGCCGTCGACTCGTCGAAGGCGGCCGCTCGGCGAGCCGCGAATGCCCACGTCCGAGCCGACGCGATCGTGGGCGATGTCTGGCGGCCGCTGCCGGTCGGCGACTCCGCGGTCGGGGTGCTGACCGATATCTTCGCGCCCCGGAACGCTCCGGAATTCGCGCGGGTCCTCCGAGCGGACGGTGTGCTGGTCGTCGTCACCCCGGCCGTCGACCACCTCGCCGAACTGGTGGACGCGCTCGACCTGTTGCGGGTGGATCCCGTGAAGTCGGAACGGTTGGCCGACACCCTCGACGCGCTGTTCCAGCGGGCGGCGTCCCGGCCGTACCAGTGGATCATGGAGCTGGACCACGACGATGTCGGCACGCTAGTCGGCATGGGACCGAGCGCGTGGCACGCGGAGCCGGCGGCGTTGTCCGGCCGGATCGCCGCGTTGCCGACGCCGGTGCGGGTCACGGCCTCGGTGGTGGTCGCCGTCTACCGCCCCCGCGGATGACCGTTACGTCGAGAGGTCAACCTCTTCCCAACCCACCGCCTCGTCGTGGTGCGGCCCGTGCAACACCACCGCCCATTCCAGCGCCCACCTCCGCTGTCCGATCGCGTTGGAGTCGATCAGCCCGGGCAACGGCTGCCCGCGGCGCTCCGCATCGAGATAGGCCCAGTCCAGGCAGTAGTAAAGGTCGAGCATCACGGCCGCCGTCACCGGATCGCGTGGCGCGATCAGACTGCGCGACCGCCACTGCGGAAACGACTCTCCCTCACGCAGATTAGGCAGCAAGGACATGAGGCTGTCCGCGACCGGCGCGGCCGCGTCGAGCTGTCCGATCAGACCGAGCAGCCACGCCAGCGCGGAGAGGGCCTCGAGGTGGAGCGCGAATGAGTGATCGTCGCCCTGACCGGACGCGACGTAGTGCCACTCGGGTTGAGTCACCCGTTCCATCAGGTGCGCGTCCAGCAACCAGGTCATCGCGAGCCGGCTCGGCATGCCGAACGCCCGGGCCAGCACCACGTTGAGAATCGCCGTTCGCGCCTCCATCTCGGGCACGGCCCGCAACCCGACGGCGTCGCCGACGTCCCAGACCATCGGGAAGGTCGACGGGGGCAGCGGCAGTCGAAGCCGATACAGCTCATCGATGCTGCGCGCCCGGACGGCTGCCGGGTCCGGCGCCGAGAGGATCATGCAACCTCGCTTGCGGTTCGGCCTTGGGTGAGCCGAGCGTAGCGACGAGACATCGGCTGATACATCCGACGGTCGGCCCCTTAACGATCGTGACGAACCGGGCGGCTCACCAAGGTCCGGGGTCTCGCTTCGCGCCGTTCTCGTCGTCGCGATGGGCCAGGTCCGGCGCGAATGCCGGTCGGCAGATGGCGACGTACTCCGCGCCCTCCCCATCCGGTACGGAATACCGGATGCGCTCGCCGGCCCGGGTCACAATCGCACTACCGGCCGCTACGTCGAGGACGCCAGTTGGGGTCTCGACCCGTACCGATCCGCGCAGGACGAGCGTGTACTCGTCGAAATCCGGTGTTTGCGCCGGCTCGGCCCAGCCGCCCGGGGCGACCATGTGGGCCACCGACACCGCCGACTCGCCGCTGTTGACCCGGCCGACGTACTCGTCGATGACCTTCCCACCCGGCACCGGGATGCGAGTCGCCTTCTCGATCAGTTCCGCCACGTCACACTCCTCGTCTGGGCCCCTCGTCCAGGCCAGCGTTGGACCGGTGTCATCACGCTGGCCCGATCCGCTCCAGGATCAGCGGACCGGGCGTCGGCGGCTCGGCCGTGATCGTGATCGCGTCGGCGGCGGACCCACGAGCGGCCGGGATCCGCGCCGGATCCTCGGC
>DATCXD010000504.1:0-2111 GCA_036566005.1 Micromonosporaceae bacterium
CTGGATGGGAGCGTATGTCTGGCGCTACCGGCGATGCCGAATCCGCCCGCGTCGTCCGACGCCACGATCGCGGACTCAGGAGTTCGGGAGGAGCAGCTGCTGCCCGACATACACGGTGCCGTCCGGCATGTGATTCAGCCGCTCGATCGTGAGCATCGTGTCGGTGAGTGACCCGCGCGGGTGCACGCGAGCCGCAATCGACCAGAGCGTGTCGCCCGGGTGAACCACGACCGCGCGGGGCGGGCCCGACGGCGCAGCGGCCTCCACGGTCGATGCGAGCGTCCCGACCATGGCCGCCGCGAAGACGAGCAGAAGGCCGGCGAGGACCAGGCGACCACGACGGGTCAACCGAACGGGTGCATGGGCCGATCGCGCTCGCGCGGGCGAACTCACTGACCTGATCGGGATTAGAACGGCGGAGGAGCGGTCCGAGGGCTGGGTCGGAATCGACGGGCGGGCGAGAGACGAGTCCGACAGAACAGCTTTCGCCGACGCGCGGGCGACGCCGGAATCGAGCGTCGGTCCGGTGGGGCCGGTCGGCTCATCCTCGGGCTCGCTCACCATGTCCCGGTCCGATGTCGGGATCGCGCCGGTCCGCCGGTCGACGCCGGTCGGCCAGGCGGCGACCGCCGGCAACGGCGGAACCAGTCGGAGCGCCGGGCGGCTCACTCCGGAGAATCGTTCCCGCGCCGCGACGCCTCCGCGGCCGCGCCGACCAACGACGGCCACCCGGCCGCCCGGCGCGCGCGCAACCTCAGGGTGGATGTGCACCGCGTCATCGGTGATGTTCCTAGCTGGAGCCCAAGTCGACACGCTCATGGCGGCCTCCCACTCATTCGGGCTTCGATCGGGCCGGATGTCAATCTCGTACGGGCGTTCGATCGAACTTACGTACGAAGGTCTACCAGACGCCACCGACAGTTTCCAGCGACACGACGAAATCAACTCGTACATGCGTTTGAACTTGGCCGGTGGTCAGGATACGGTCATGACACACCGGTTGCGTCGTTTCCCCACAGAGCCACCCGCATCGGCTCACCGGGGTACAGGCTGGCAACCAGCGTGATAAATCAGACGAGGAGGACCACCGTGCCGAGCGAATCGAAAGCCGCACCGACCCGCCGAGCGAGCACTGCCCGCCGCCGTGCCGGCCACGGCGACGCCCCGCTCCGCGCCGTCACACCGGTGAGCAGCGGACTCGCCGGTGGCCTCGGCGAGGGGCTGACCGCTCGCCAGCGCCGCATCATGGAGTTCATCCGAGGCTGGGTCGCACAGCACGGCTACCCGCCCAGCGTCCGGGAGATCGGCGAGGCGGTCGATCTCGTGTCGCCGTCGAGCGTCGCCTACCAGTTGAAGGAACTGGAGAAGAAGGGCCTGCTGCGACGCGATCCGAACCGCCCCCGGGCAGTCGACGTCCGGACGCCATCGGACGTGACGGCCGACGATGACGAGGCGGTGCGCGCGGCGCGTCCGGCACCGGCATATGTGCCGCTGGTCGGCCGGATCGCGGCCGGCGGGCCGATCCTGGCCGAACAGTCGATCGACGATGTCTTCCCACTCCCCCGCGAGTTGGTGGGCGAAGGGACGCTCTTTCTCTTGCGGGTCAAGGGCGACTCGATGATCGAGGCCGCGATCTGCGACGGTGACTGGGTCGTCGTGCGCCAGCAGCCCGAGGCCGAAAACGGCGACATCGTGGCGGCGATGCTCGACGGCGAGGCGACGGTCAAGACGTTCCGGCGCCGCGAAGATCATGTATTCCTGATGCCGGCCAACCCGGCGTTCGATCCGATCCAGGGTGACGACGCGACCATTCTTGGCCGTGTCGTCACCGTCATGCGCCGGATCTGACGCGCCCGCTACCCCGCTACTCAGCTGCCCGGCCGGCCCGGATCGCGGCCGGCCGGGCCGTGCTAGGCCTCGCTAGGCCGGGCTAGAGCTCGCCAGCACCGACCTGATTTCCCACCCGAGCGCCGGCCAGAACCACCGGATCGCGGACGTACGGCTCAGCCGCGGTACTGACCATCTCCGTACGACGTGCCACGCCGGGGACCTGGATGCCCGGGGCCTTCGTCACCGTACGGATCGGCCGGGGCACCGTACTGACCGCCGCC
>DATCXD010000505.1:0-2079 GCA_036566005.1 Micromonosporaceae bacterium
GCGGGCCGGTCCGACACCTGGAAAATGTCGAACCGGTCCGCCGGCCACACCAACCCGGCGCCATCCCACGCCGCTCGCCGTATGCCGCTTAACAACTGATGCCGCTAGACCGGAGGAAAGTCGGGTCAAGGCGGAGGAAGATGGCGGCCGCGGCGTACCGGGGTCGGCGCGCCGCCTCGACCTGGGTCAGCGCAGATCCAGAATTGACCAGTCCGCCGGGAGAAGCGCGGCGAAGGCGTGTGGCCACATGGTGGCCAGATGCGCCCGATGATCGATTGCCGCGTACGCCGCGTGGCCGAGGCCGATGTCGCGATTGGCCGTACGGGCGATCTCGCCGACCCGCCAGATCGATTCGGCCCCGTCCGGTCGCGCGAACCCGAGCGGCTCGATCGTGATTGTCGGGGCGGACGTCAGCAACAGTAGGTGGGCCGCGGCCACATCATCGTCGACGGCGGCGCGGGCCTGCGCAAAGCAGACTGCCGGCACCGCGATCAGTCGCTCCTCGTCGGCAACCTCGGCGATGAGCTCGCCGACCGCTACGTGGCCGTCGATGTATCCGAGCAAGGCGGAGGTGTCGAGAACGACCGCGATGTCGGTCACGCTCCGGCCGAATCCGGCGCGGTCACGCGTCGGCCGAACCCGGCCGAACGCGGCCGATCATCTGCTGGCCTGCCTCGACGGCATGAGACGGTATCGGCCGGGCCAGCCGTTCGCGCCATCGCCGTTTGCCCTCCACCGAGGGGTCGAAGCCAGCACGAAGCAGCACATCGATGGTGCGTTGCGAAGCAAGGTGAGCGCGGATGACCTCGGTGATCGCGCTTGACACATTCCCTTGCCGGTCGAGCCATGCCGCGACGTCGTCCGGCACACTGATGCTCAACTTCCTGGTCATACCGCAATCCTACCGCCGGTGTCGGGTGCAGCGAGGTGGAAATCGCCGGGCGGACCCGCCGCGTCCGATCGGGCGACTTCCGTGGACTTGCGGTGATCATGGGCGCGCGGGACGGGCGTGCGAGCACGCTCAGGGCGGTGGGGCGACGATCGGCGAGGTCAGTCGAGGGAGCTCGAGGTTGCCCGTACCGCCGAAGCAAGATCCGCAAGCACGTCGGGGCGTGCCGCGCACGCGGCGAGTGCGTCGGCCGCGACAACGCGCAGCTGATCTGGCAGCGCGAGATCGTTGTCCAGCCGCGGCACCGCGTGGCGAGGCGTCCCCTCGACGGCCGCGGCCGCGTCCGCCAGCCGCTGCACGAGGTCGTGCACGCGTTCGGCGCGCGACATGCCCGTGTCCGATGCCGGTTTTGTCCAGCGGACCGGTGTCCAATGTGCAACGCGGCCGACCAAACGGTCGACCGCGCGCTGTAGTTCGGCTGTCTCGGCGTGCGTCAATTGCGGATGTATCCGAGGAGTCGCAGGATCTGCCAGTAGAGGAAGATCAGGCCCACGACCAGGCCGAACGCGCAATACCAGGCGAAGCGCTCGGGCAGGCCGTAGCGCACGCTCTGCTCGACCAGATTGAAGTCCAGGATGAAGGTGAGCGCGGCGACGCCGACGAAGACGAGCGCGATGATGAACCCGATCGAGCTGTGCTGGCCGCCCGGTTCGATGCCCAGCCCGTGGCCGAACGCAGACATAATCCAGGTAATGAGGCTGAGCGCGATCACACCGATCAGCGCGCCGATGACCCAGCGCGCGAAGCGCGGCGTCGCGCGCAGCACGCGGAACCGGTACAGCACGGCCATAGCGAGGAAAACGGCGAGCGTGCCGACGACGGCCTGCAGCACGACGCCCGGGTAGACCTGCTCGAACGCGCGACTCACGACACCGAGCAAAATGCCTTGCAGAATCGCGTACGTGATGATCAGCGGCGGGTTCGTGATGACCCGGAACGAGATCACCAGACCTACAACCAGGCCCGCGATGGCCGAGCCGAAGACCGCGACTCCGACGATGCCGCCGGTGCGCAGGAAGACCCAGGAGAGCGCGGCGGCGGCCACGACCACCACGACGAGACCGAGGGTACGGGTGACGACGTCGTCGAGCACCATCGCGCGGCCGGGCTCGCGGACACCCATGACCGGC
>DATCXD010000514.1:0-2952 GCA_036566005.1 Micromonosporaceae bacterium
AAGCCGCTTGCCGGACAGCGCGGCGTCGAGCACGTCGACGAAGCCCGGGCCACCGTCCGACAGCGGTCGCAGGTCCAGGTCGTCGCCGGCCCGAGCGCCGTCGCGCCAGCCGTCCGCGATCGCCGTGGCCGCCTGACGGGCGGAAAGGGTGCCGGCGAACTTGTCGGGGCAGATCAGGACGCGCAAGCGAACTCCTCGATGGGTGTTGGGGTGTCTCCAGCCATCGTCAGGGATGGTGGGCGGTCGTGATCCGGCAGGGTCCGCCCGGATCATCCGTCCGAGTGGTCCGGAGGCCGCCGTCCGAGTGACGGTACCTGCATGCGAGCGGCCGCGATGTTCATCACAGCAACCACGTACCGTGGCTGTGTCACGATGATCGGGTGACGACTTGGGTCGAACCATCGGGCACCGCGACCGCGCTTCTGCTGCTTGGCCGGGGCGCCGACGCCGGCTCCGAACGCGGGGTCGACTGCCCCGGAGAGCTGCCGGCACCGAGCGATCCCGATCTTGTCGAGCGCGCCCGGGCCGCCAAGGCGGCGCTGGGCGACCGGGTGTTCGTGCTCGGCCACCACTACCAGCGCGACGAGGTCATCCAGTTTGCCGACGTGACCGGCGACTCATTTAAGTTGGCCCGCGACGCCGCCGCCCGACCGGACGCGGAGTTCATCGTCTTCTGCGGCGTGCACTTCATGGCCGAGAGTGCCGACATCCTGACCGGCGCCGATCAACGGGTGATCCTGCCCGATCTGGCCGCCGGGTGCTCGATGGCCGACATGGCCGCGCTGAGTCAGGTCAACACGTGCTGGGACACGTTGAGCGCGCTCGGCATCGCGGAACGTACGGTGCCGGTGACGTACATGAACTCGTCGGCCGACATCAAGGGCTTCGTCGGCCAGCACGGCGGCGTGGTGTGCACGTCGTCGAACGCCAAGCGTGCCCTCGACTGGGCGTACACCCAGGGCGACAAGGTGCTGTTCCTGCCCGATGAGCATCTGGGGCGCAACACCGCCGTGCGGGAGATGGGCTTCTCGCTCGACGACTGCGTGCTCTACGACCCGCACAAACCACAGGGCGGCCTCACCGACGAGCAGCTGCGCGACGCAAAGATCATTTTGTGGCGCGGCCACTGCTCGGTGCACGGCCGGTTCGCCCTCGACAGCGTCCGCGAGGTGCGCGAACGCGTACCCGGCGTGAACGTCCTGGTGCACCCGGAGTGCCGGCACGACGTGGTGACCGCGGCCGACTACGTCGGGTCGACGGAGTACATCATCCGTACGCTCGACGCAGCACCGGCCGGCTCCGCCTGGGCCATCGGGACCGAGCTGAATCTCGTGCGCCGGCTGGCCCGTACGCATCCGGACAAGCAGGTCATGTTCCTCGACCGTACGGTCTGCTACTGCTCGACGATGAACCGCATCGACCTGCCGCATCTCGTATGGACGCTCGAAGAGCTCGTCGCCGGCCGCGTGGTGAACCAGATCACGGTCGACGAGCGGACCGCGACCGAGGCGCGCTCGGCGCTCGACCAGATGCTCGCCTTGCCGTAGCTCGTCGGCGATTGCGCCCTCCATTCACGCAGCCCACCTTGTGCGCGCGTAGTCGGATGGCCACCGTGCGTCGCGCAAGCTGAGAGCCGCCCGGCACCGGACGTGTGGTGCGATGCGCGGCTTAGTTGATCGCGTTATGCTGCCGTGGCGCCCGGGCACTTCCCCTGCCGTCCGGTCTGCCGACAACGACGTCGCAGCACCGCCACCGGCGCGACGTTCCACTTCTTTCCGCGATGGGGGTCATCCATTGACCATCGACGCAACCGCGCCCAGCAGTAGCCCTACCGCCGACGCCGCTCTCACCGGCAGCCCCGGACCGACCGATGTGCTCCGCATACATGGCGGCGCGCCGCTGCGCGGCGAGATCCGGGTCCGCGGCGCGAAGAACTTCGTCTCCAAGGCGATGGTCGCCGCGGTCCTCGGCGAGACCCCGAGCCGCCTGTACGACGTGCCGGGCATCCGCGACGTCGACGTGGTCAGCGGGCTCCTCGAACTGCATGGTGTGAAGGTCGGCGAGGGCCCACTCGGTGAGCTGGTCCTCGATCCGTCCAACGTGGAGAGCGCCGGCGTCGACAAGATCAACGTACATGCCGGTTCCAGCCGGATCCCGATCCTGCTGTGCGGGCCGCTGCTGCACCGGCTCGGCCACGCGTTCATCCCCGATCTCGGCGGGTGCCACATCGGCGACCGCCCGATCGATTTCCACCTCGAGGCCCTGCGCCGCTTCGGCGCCGTGGTCGACAAGGCGCCCGAGGGCCTGTACCTGACCGCGCCGAACGGGTTGCACGGCACGAAGTTCGAGCTGCCCTACCCGAGCGTCGGCGCGACCGAGCAGGTGTTGCTGACGGCCGTACGCGCCGAGGGCGTCACCGAGCTGCGCAACGCCGCGGTCGAGCCGGAAATCATCGACCTTATCTGCGCGCTGCAGAAGATGGGCGCGATCATCAAGGTGCAGACCGATCGGGTCATCGAGATCGAGGGCGTGCAACGGCTCGGCGGATTTACCCACCGGCCGATCCCGGACCGGTTGGAGGCGGCCAGCTGGGCCTGCGCCGCGCTGGCGACCCGGGGTGACATCATGGTGCGCGGTGCCCGGCAGGCCGACATGATGACGTTCCTGAACGTGTTCTCGTCGATCGGCGGCGCGTTCGATGTCGACGACAATCCGGTCGGCGGCGGCATCCGGTTCTGGCACCCCGGCGGCGAGCTGCATGCCGTCGCGCTGGAGACGGACGTACACCCGGGGTTCATGACCGACTGGCAGCAGCCGCTCGTCGTGGCGCTCACGCAGGCCAGCGGATTGTCGATCGTGCACGAGACCGTCTACGAGCGGCGCCTCGGTTACACCGGCGCGTTGAACAAGATGGGCGCCACGATCCAGACCTATCGCGACTGTCTCGGCGGC
>DATCXD010000613.1:0-3454 GCA_036566005.1 Micromonosporaceae bacterium
CGCTCGGGCGACCGCCAGCACGGAATCCACCGTGTCACCGGCCGCGATACTGCCGGTCGTCGTGACCTTGCTGGTGATCGCGATGATCGTCGCGATGGTCTACAGCAAGGCGCACGTCGACGTGATTGTCGACGGCTCGGCAATCCACGTCCGGCCCCGCGGCCTCGACGTGCTGTGGTGCCTATCGTCCGGTGTGACCGTGCCGGTCGGCGACATCGTGAGCGCTCGGGCCGTGTCCCGGTCGGCCCTACCGCGGCGGGGCCTTCGCCTGCCCGGCTCCAACATTCCGGGGATCATCACGGCCGGCTCGTACGGCACCGGCGACACCCGTACATTCTGGGATGTACGGCGGGCCGACACCGTCGTCGCGATCACGTGCGTGGAAGGTTCGCCGTACCGGCAGATCGTGATCGAGGTCGACGACCCGCAGGCGACCGCGGACCGGCTACGCACCCAGCTGGCGTCGCGATGAGCGACGCGCCAGCGGCCCCGGTCCGCGATGCCGCCGCGGACCTCCGAGCCATCGCCTTCCTGCTCGAACGGGCGAACGAGTCCACCTATCGCGTGCGGTCATTTCGCGCTGCCGCAAAGACCGTCGCGGCGCTGCGACCCGACGATCTGACCGCCCGAGCCGCCGCCGGCACGCTAGCCGAGCTGCCCGGCGTCGGTGACGTCACGGCTCGATGCATCATCGAATCGCTGGCCGGTGAGGTGCCGGTCTATCTCCGCCGCCTGCAGGCGACCGAAGGCAGCGATGTCGGTGAGGCCGCCCAGGCGCTGCGCACCGCGCTGCGCGGGGACTGCCATCTGCATTCGGACTGGTCCGACGGCGGATCACCGATAGAAGAGATGGCGTTGGCGGCCGTGCACCTCGGCCACGAGTACATGGTGCTGACCGACCATTCGCCACGATTGACCGTCGCGCGCGGTCTCGCCGCCGATCGGCTGCGCCAGCAGCTTGATCTCGTCGAGGCGATCAACGAGGACCTGCCCGACGGATTCCGCATCCTGACCGGCATCGAGGTCGACATCAACGCCGACGGCTCGCTCGACCAGACGGACGAACTGCTCGGCCGGCTCGACGTCGTGGTCGGCTCGGTGCACAGCGGCCTGCGTGACGACGCCGACGTGATGACCCGCCGGATGCTCGGCGCCGTCACCAATCCCCACCTGGACATCCTCGGGCACTGTACGGGCCGGAAGGTGACCGCCGCCGGTGGCGGCGACAAGGGACATCGAGCGGGGCGTACGCGCCCGGAGAGCATGTTCGACGCGGCCGCGGTGTTCGCCGCCTGCGTCGAGCATGACAAGGCGGTCGAGATCAACTCGCGTCCGGATCGGCTGGACCCACCCAAACGCCTGCTGCGACAGGCGCTGGAGGCGGGCTGCCGGTTCACGATCGACACCGATGCCCATGCGCCGGGTCAACTGGACTGGCTCGACAACGGGTGCACGCGGGCGGCGCTGTGCGGGGTGCCCGCAGACCGGATCGTCAACACCTGGTCGGCCGACGACGTCGTGGCTTGGGCTCGCGGCCACGACTAGCCTCGCCGGCCATGCGCGCTGGTCCGGACGCCGGACGGCACTGGCTCGGATTCGGGGGTGGACTGCGCCCGCTACCTGTCCCGTAAGGTCTGACCTCGTGGGAAACATTGACGACATCGCCAACACCTATGTCACCGAGTGGGCGCCGCTCGATCCGCTCGCCGCGTCCTACGCCGGCATCAGCGGGTACGACCACCTGCTCACCGACGTCTCGCCGGCCGGCTTCGCCGCCCTCGCCGACCTGGACCGCCGTACGCTCGCGGCCCTGGACACCGCGACGCCGGCCACCGAACGCGAACGCGTCGCCAAGGAGGCGATGCAGGAGCGGCTCGGGCTGGCCGTGGAACGGTACGACGCCGGCGAGGCGACGAGCGAACTGAACGTGATCTCCAGCGCCCTGCACAACATGCGGTCCTCCTTCGACCTCATGCCACTGGCCGGCGACGAAGCGGCGGCCAACATCGCCGCGCGCCTGACTGCCATGCCGCACGCGGTGGAGCAGTTCAAGCAGACGCTGCGCGAGGCGGCCGCCGCCGGTCACGTTTCGTCCCGGCACCAGATGCTTGAGATCGCCAAACAATGCGACGTCTGGTCCGACCCGGCCGGCGACGACTTCTTTCCGGGGCTCGTACGGCGGACGAAAGCGGCCGCACCCGTCTCCGACGCGTTGGCCGCCGATCTCGACCGGGGTGCCATCGCGGGCCGCGACGCGACGCTCGACTTCGCGGCGTTTCTCCGCGACGAGTTGTCCGCGAAGGGCGCCGACAAGGACGCCGTCGGTCGCGATCGCTACGCGCTGGCCTCGCGCTTCTTCCTGGGCGCCAAGGTCGATCTCGACGAGACGTACGCGTGGGGCTTCGCCGAGCTGGCCCGGCTCGAATCCGAGATGCGTACCGTCGCGAATCGGATCGTGCCCGGCGGCACGGTCGACGAGGCGGTCGCCGCCCTCGATGCCGAACCGGCCCGCAACATCGCCGGTAAGGAAGCGTTCCGCGACTGGATGCAGCAACTCGCCGACCAGGCGATCGCCGAGCTCAACGGCACCCACTTCGACATTCCGGAACAGGTACGCCGGATCGAGTGCATGATCGCGCCGACCTCGGACGGCGGCATCTACTACACCGGCCCGAACGAGGACTTCACGCGACCGGGCCAGATGTGGTGGGCCGTCCCGGCCGGCATCGACGAATTCTCCACCTGGCGCGAGGTGACGACCGTCTACCACGAGGGCGCACCGGGTCATCATCTGCAGGTCGGGCAGACGGCCGTACGGGCCGAGTTGCTCAACCGGTGGCAGCGACTGCTGTGCTGGGTGTCCGGTCACGGCGAAGGTTGGGCGCTGTATTCCGAACGCCTGATGGACGAGCTGGGCTATCTCGAGGATCCGGGCAACAAGCTCGGCATGCTCGATGCACAGGCATTTCGGGCCACGCGGGTCATCGTCGACCTCGGCATGCACCTGGAGCTGGAGATTCCGAAGGACAATCCGTTCGGCTGGCGGCCGGGCGAGCGCTGGACGCCCGAACTCGGGTGGGAATTCCTGCGGGCGCACTGCCGCATCCCGGACGAAAACCTGCGCTTCGAACTCAACCGCTATCTCGGTTGGCCGGGCCAGGCGCCGGCCTACAAGGTCGGTGAGCGGATCTGGATGCAAGCGCGCGAAGATGCCAAGGCCCGCAAGGGGACCGACTTCGATCTCAAGGGATTCCATCTGGCCGCGCTGAACCTCGGCTCGATCGGTCTCGACCCATTGAAGGCGGCCCTGGACCGGCTGTAGCACCGCGGGTCGCCTCGACCCGATGGGGCAACCGCTGCCCCCACGCCGCCGGCCGATCGGTGTTCAATGACCGGATGCAGCCTGACGACGCGCCCGAACCACCGGCGGTGCACGGCCGGCCGCACGACAGCC
>DATCXD010000530.1:0-12771 GCA_036566005.1 Micromonosporaceae bacterium
GGCCGACGGTGGCGAGCGAGGCCACCTCGGGCGGGCTGAGCCACCCGGCCCGTACGTAGGGCACCAAGGCGATCTGGATCACCCGACCCTCGCCGGAGCGCAGCCACATGGCCAGTGCGACCACGCCGAAGAAGATCGGCATCATCACGGAGAAGTAGCCGTAGAGCAGGATCTCCGGACGCCCGGTGTTGTTCGCGAGCGTGGCCATAAGGTTCCACGAGCCGTGCAGGATTATCGCGGTGACGAGGCCCGCGATCGGCGCAAGGATGCGCACGCGCCGCCGGGTCGACCGGATCGCCAGGCCGACCCCGACCGCCGTCATCGTGGTGAACAGCGGGTGGGCGAAGCCGGACAAGGGAATGCGGCCGATGAACACCTGAATCAGGCCGGTGAACCCGCCGGCGACGCCGGCCTTGTCCGCGCCCATCGCGTAGCCGTAGCCGCCGAGGTAGAGGATGTTCTCCGACATTGCGAACCCGGTGGCCGAGATGCCGAAGAACACGATCGCATCGACGATGCCGCCCAACAGCGGCCGGCCCCGCCGAGCGGTGATGATGAGCAGCAGCACCGGCCCGAGCGCCTTCAGGGACTCCTCGATGACCGGCGCCACGGCCACCGCCACGATGTCGCGGGACCAACCGAGGTGGGCGAAGAGCGACGCGATGCCGGTGTTCGCGCCGAACGCGGCCAGTGCCGCGACGAGCGCACCCCAGGCGAACACGATGACGAGGGCCCACGTCGGCTCGGGTTCGTAACGGTCCAGCCACATGAAGGCAGCGACCAGGAACGGCACCGGGATCGCGGCCGCGCCGAGGCCGATGCCGAGCGCGAGCGGCCCGATGTCGTACCCGATGATCAGCAGAAGCGCCGTGCCGCAGGCGAGGAAGAAGAAAGCGACCCCGGCGAGCGCCAGCGCTCGACGACGGTCGATACGTTGTGGCGGCGCCGGCACGCCGTCGGCGCTGCCCACGGGCGCGGCGGCCGGCTGCATGCTCACGCGGCCAGCCTACCTACCGCGCGGCGGACCGCCCGGATCGACATCGAGTCGTCCAGGCCGGTCGCTCAGGCGGACGGCCGACTTGTGCCCGAGATCGGTCGGCACGTCCAGGGCGTGCCGCGCGTGATCACGCGGGGCGGGCATGCGCGCCTGTTCACTTCGCCGGTACGGCCGGACCCGTCTCGAGCAACGGGGCGAAGAGGTCTCCGTACGCGTCGATGCGGGCCAACACGTCGTCCGACTCGTACGGAGTGACGGCGCCCGAGGAGACCTCGTCCCAGGTGAACGGCGTCGAGACCGTGGGCACGGGTTCGGCCCGCAACGAGTACGGCGCGACGGTCGTCTTCGCCGCCGCGTTCTGGCTCCAGTCGATGAACACCTTGCCCGGCCGCAGCGCCTTGGCCATCCGGGACAGGATCAGTTTCGGGTGCTTGCGCTCGAGGTCCTCGGCGACCCGTTTGGCGTACGCGGACACGACGTCGGACGACTGCGTGCCGCTGATGGGCGCCATCAACTGCATGCCCTTCTTGCCCGACGTCTTCGGCAATGCATCGATCCCGTCGGCGGCGAGGCGCTCGCGCAGCAACACGGCGACCTCGGCACACTGGTCGAGCCCGGCCGGCGCGCCCGGGTCGAGATCGACCACGAGCAGGTCGGGCCCGTCGGAACCGACCTTCCACTGCGGCACGTGCAACTCCAGCGCCGCGAGGTTCGCCAACCACACGAGGCAGGCCAGACCGTCGACGACCACGAAGTCGATCGTGTCGCGGTGCATCGTCGAGCCCGGCACCGGCAGCGTCTCGTGTCGCACCCAGGACGGCATCCCGGCCGGCGCGTTCTTCTCGAAAAAGCCTTGTCGACCGACGCCGTTCGGGTAGCGGATCCGGGTCAGTGCACGGTCGGTGAGATGCGGGATGATCGTGTCGGCGATCTGCGTGTAGTAGTGGATCACTTCGCCCTTGGTGAACCCGGTCGCCGGGTAGAGCACCTTGTCCAGGTTGGACAGTTCAAGGTCGCGCCCGTCCACGTGCACCACAATCCGGCTCGCGTCAGCCATCCCGCTCAGTCATCCCGCTCAGCCATACCGTTCTGCCGTCAGTTGCCCTCATCGTCGCCGCCGTCGTCGAGCGTCGCGTCGTCCGTACCCGTGAGTTCGTGAGAAAGCCCGACCTCGGCGGCGCTGAGGTCCGGGCGCAGCCGCAGGAAGCGCGGAAATCGCAGGCGGTTGTCGGCGGTCTGCTGGCCGTAGCGCAGCTCGACGACCAGCTCGGGCCGCGCCCACCGGGCGTCCTTGGCGTCCGGTCGCGGAATCGGCGCGGCGAACGGCGACGTCGCGGCTTCGATCGGCCGCAGCGCCGCGAGCAGCGCACGCTCGGACGCGGCCGAAATGCCGCCGCCGACACGTCCGCGGTAGGCCAGACCGTCCTTCGTCGGTACGCCGACCAGTAGCGCGCCGAGAGTCCGGGCGCCGGGGCGCCAGCCGCCGATGACGAATTCCGCGGTCTGGTCGAGCTTCACCTTCACCCAGTCGGCACTGCGGTGCCCCGGCCGGTAGACCGACGTGAGCCGCTTGGCCATCACTCCTTCGATCGCGTTCTCCTCGGCCGCTTCCTTAGTGGCCACGCCGTCGCTGAATGTCGGTGGGCAGAGCCAATGATCGCCAGCCAGGCCGAGGCCGTCGAGAATCTCCCGCCGACGTTCGTACGGTTCGCGCAGCAGGTCCGCGCCGTCGAGCGACAAGACGTCGAAGATCATGTACGTGACCGGCCGGCTCGCCGCGAGCAGCGCGGCCCGACCCCGCTCGCGGACATGGATCCGCTCGGCCAGGGCGCCGAACGACGGACGGCCGGCCTCGTCCAGCACGACGATCTCGCCATCGAGCACCGCACTCGGTACCGTGGACGCAAGAGAGGCCAGCTCGGGGTATGCAGCGGTGATCTCCGCGCCGCTGCGGGCGTAGAGCCGGAGCCGGCCACCAACGACCGACGCGATCGCACGTACGCCGTCCCATTTGAATTCGTAGCCCCACCCGAGACCGAGCGGCAACGTGCCGGGTGTGGCAAGCATCGGCGCAACGGGCGACCCGGACACAACACCCACGATAAGGTTATTTCCGCTGACGATGTTGGGGGGTCGCGATGCGGGCTATCTGGAAGGGCGCGGTGTCCTTCGGACTCGTGTCCATCGCGGTGAAGCTGTATGCCGCGACGGAGGAGAAGAACATCCGCTTCAACCAGGTGCACCGCGAGGACGGCGGCCGCATCAAATATCAGCGGGTGTGCTCGATCGACGGCGAAGAGGTCGCCTACGACGACATCGCCAAGGGGTACGACCTCGGCGGCGGCCAGATGGTGATCCTTACCGATGAGGACTTCGCCGACCTGCCGCTCTCGTCGTCGCGGGCGATTGACGTGCTGGAATTCGTACCGGCCGACCAGGTCGACCCGATCCTGTTCGCGAAGGCCTACTACCTGGAGCCGGAGGGTCAGGCGGCCAAGCCGTACGTGCTGCTGCGCGACGCGCTCGTCGAGTCCGACCGGGTCGCCATCGTCAAGGTCGCGCTGCGGCAACGGGAGCAACTCGCGACGCTCCGCGTCCGCGACGGCGTCATGGTGATGAACACGATGCTGTGGCCGGACGAAGTGCGCGCGACCGAGTTCGATTTCCTGGACGACGACATCAAGGTCCGCCCGGCCGAGCTCAGCATGGCGTCGTCGCTGATCGAGTCGATGACCGGTGAATTCGACCCGGACGAGTTCACCGACGACTATCGCGAGGCACTGCAGCGGGTTATCGACGCGAAGGTCAGCGGCGAGGAGATCACCGAACCGGAACCGGAGCACGTGAAGCCGACCGCGGCGATCGACCTGATGGCCGCGCTGAAGGCGTCGGTCGATCGGGCCAAGGCGGCTCGCGGCGAACGCGGCGGGCCCGTCAAGCCGAGCGCTCCGACCCCGATCACGGCGGCGAAGTCGGCCCAGAAGGCGGCCGCCGCGGCGAGTGATGACGAGGCGCCGGCAAAGTCGACCCGCGCTAAGGCGACGACCGCGCCGAAGCGGGCGACGTCCGCCAAGAAGTCCACGCCGGCCAAATCCACGGCGAAGAAGGCCACGCCGGCCAAGAAGACGGCCGCGGCGAAGAAATCCACGTCGACCAAGAGCACGGCGAAGAAGGCGCCCGCCCGCAAGGCCGGCTAACCCGCGGGTACGCCAGGCCGACGGTCGCGTCTCATCGGGTGTCGGGTAAATGATGTTGGGCAAATGCACCTATCACCGACCGCGGATAGGTGCAGATGCCCAACATCATCGGCCGATCTCGGCTACGCAGCAGCGACCCGGTGATATCGGCGCGCCTCGGCCGTCACGTCGACCAGCGTGAATCCGGCGCGGACGAGGACGTTCTGGGACGCGACGTTGTCCGGTTCGGTTTCGGCTCGCACCTCCGTCACCCCGGGTTGCGCCAGCGCCCACGCGGTCAGCGCATTCACGGCCTCGGTCACGTACCCGTGACCGCGATGGGCAGGCACGATGCCGTACCCGATCTCGACCGACCCGAGCGACGGCGCGGTGTGAAAGCCAATATCCCCGATCACCGTCCGATCGTCGCTGCCGGCGGCGTTAGCGTTGCGTGGCAGCAGAATCTGATACATCCCGAATCCGGGACGCCATTGCCCGTCGTGATCCTGGGCGATGATCGCCCGGGCCGGCGGGATCGTTCCGGGCAACGGATAGCCGTCCGCCCACGATCGGTCGCGTGGCCCGCCGTCGATCAGCCGGCCCGCCTCGCCCGGCAACACTTCCTGCAACACGACCCGGCCGGCCCGAATCTCCACCCGCCCCGCCGTCACGCAACCGTCTCCCCGTACCAGTGAACCTGGAAAGCTCTAACCCGGCACGTCGCAGCGGACCGTGCCGTGGTCAAGCTTTGGGGCAGCATCCCCACGTCGGGATCAAGCCTGACCGCCCAGAGTGGGGATGCTGCCCCAAAGCCGAAAGCACAACCTCAAAGCATCTTGACCGAAAGATCCCCGTCGGCGTAACGCGACCGGATCACCTTCTTGTCGAACTTCCCGACCGACGTCTTGGGCACCTCGTCGATGAACGCCCACCGCTCGGGGAGCTGCCATCGCGCGATCCGGTCGCCGAGGAAATCGCGCAGCTCCTCCGCCGTCACGGCCGCGCCCTCCTTGACGACGACGGTGGCCAGCGGGCGCTCGGTCCATTTGTCATCCGGTACGCCGACGACTGCCGCTTCGAGCACGGCCGGATGCGCCATCAGGTGGTTCTCCAAGTCGACGGACGAGATCCACTCGCCGCCGGACTTGATGACGTCCTTGGCCCGGTCGGTCAGCGTCAGGAACCCGTTCGACGACAGCATCCCGACGTCGCCGGTGCGTAGCCAGCCATCGCGGAACTTTTCCTGATCCGGTTCGGCATCGCCGATGTAGGTCTGCGTCACCCACGGCCCGCGCACTTCGAGTTCGCCAACCGACTCGTTGTCGTTGGGCATCACGTCGCCGCTCGGGCCGACGATCCGCGCCGCCACAGCGGCCGGAACCCGGCCCTGTGTGTAGCGGTATTTCCAGGCTTCATCGGCGTCAACGCCGGCCGGCGGGCGGGCGACCGAGCCGAGCGGCGACATCTCGGTCATCCCCCAGGCATGGATGATCTCGACACCGCGTTCGTGGAACGCGTGCATGAGCGCGGGCGGGCAGGCCGATCCGCCGACCACGGCCTCCTTCAGCGAGGAGATGTCGGCCGGATGCTGGCCGAGATGGGAGAGCAGATCTGTCCAGATCGTGGGTACGGCACCGGCCAGCGTCGGCCGTTCCGCCTCGATCATCGCGGCCAGCGGTGCCGCCTGCAGGAACCGGTCCGGCATGATCAGCGTGGCGCCGGACATCAGCGCCGCGTACGGCAGGCCCCACGCCATCGCGTGGAACATCGGGACAATGACGAGTTCGCGGGTCTGCGGGGACAGGCCGAAACTCTCCGACATGCTGACCTGCATCGAGTGCAGCCAGATCGATCGGTGCGAGTAGGCGACACCCTTCGGGTTGCCGGTCGTCCCGGACGTGTAGCAGAGCGCGGCCGCGTCGCGTTCGTCGATCTCCGGCCACTCGTACGTGGTCGGCTTACCGGCGAGCAACTCATCCCAGCCGTGCACCTGAACGTGTGAGGCGGCCGCGAATGGCGACGCGTCACCGCCACCGACAACGACCACGTGCTTGACCGTGTGGAGATCCGGCAGCACGCGGGCCAGCAGTGGGATGAGCGTCGAGTCGACGATGATGACCGAGTCCTCGGCGTGGTTCGCGATGTAGGTCAGCTGATCGGGGAACAGCCGCAGGTTCAGCGTGTGCAGCACGGCGCCCATGCTCGGCACCGCCGCGTACGCCACGAAGTGCTCGGCGTTGTTCCACATGAACGTGCCGACCCGCTGGTCGCCGATCACGCCGAGATCGTCGTGGAGCGCGTGCGCGAGCTGCGCCGCGGTCGCTCCGAGCTCGGCGAACGTCATGCGCCGGGCGCCGTCACCGGTCCACGTGACGACCTCAGACGTTCCGTGCACGGTCGCGCCGTGCTCCAACAGTCGCGAGATCTGCAGCGGCAGATCCATCATCGTGCTTCGCATGATCGCAACGTTAGTGGCGCCACTCACGTTCGCCTAGAGTCCAAGCATTTCGAGTTGCCGACGAGCACCCCCGTGTTGGCGAGAAGTCACATGCAGCCGATCGATCCGCGGCGGGACCCCGAATCTTGGCACGTCGGTTCGCGCGGCTCGGCCGGTGCGCCGCGCCGCGCCGGCCCGGCGCCACGACGGTCTGCTAATGTCCCGGCGGGTTTGACAGTGCCAGTTGCGGCGCCGGCCGGTTGGGCGGTCGCGAGTTACCGTCCCGGCAGTTTGACGGGACGGCCGAGGCGCTGAGGAGGGATCGCATGCCGGACGGCAATATCCCGTCGATCGGCCACGTCGCGACGCGGCTACCGGCCGTGCGTCTGCGTGTCCGGGTTCGTCGCACCCTCCGATGGGTCAAAAGGCAGATTCGTCGGCTGTATCCGATGCCAATCCCGGATTGGACGCCCGCACCGACTCCCGCCGCCTCCGCACCACTCCTCGTCGCGGAGATGAACCGCGATGTCATCCGCGTCGACTCGGTCGCGTCGTTGCGAACCCAACTCAGTCACCCGGACCTGTCGGGCATGACGCCCGGCATCGACCTCCACATTTCTGAATGGGAATCGCCATGGTCGGGTTGGTCCGGCCGGCTCGGGCCGTTACCGGGCGTGGTTCATGTCGAGACACGCCTGCCCGCCAGGGGTCCCGGCGCTGCGTCGATCTCGGTGACCTTGGCCAAGCCGATCGATACGCGTCGCGTGGTTCTCGCAATGTTGGCTGCCCTGGACCCCTGGCGCCCGATGCCAACTCCGCTTAGCCCCGACATCGCCACGGCGGCGGGCAGTTCGCTGTCGTGGCTGCGCGGCGGCGGGACGATCGAGGAGACGCAAGCGCAACAGCCCGCCGGTTCGATCGCGGCCTCGTCGGATGTCCTCCTCGCGCCCGTCGGGGCTGAACCATCGCGAACCGACATCATGTCGACATCGCCTGTGGACCCGACCGTAGCGGACGCGCCGCCGCGGCCGCACACCATTTTGACGCTCGTCGCGTCACCGATCGGTCTGACAGCAGTCGACGGCGCTCGGACCGTGCTCGTTGACGCGTCCACAGCGAACGCGACCGGTCGGGTGGCCTACGGTCCGGATCGACCGCGCGGCGAACTGACGCTGACGGAGTCGGCGGACGGGTACGCATGGTCAATCACGCGGGACGGCGGGAATCAGAGGGTACTGGTATCCGGTCGCGTCGGCGCCGTACTCGACGAGCGCCAGCGTTTCGTCCTTCGCAAGATTGGGTCGGTTGCGTGCGCCGGCACGCCGACAGTCCCGCCCGACATCCAGGCCGCGGCAATCGTCCAGATTGCGATGACCGGGATCCTGCTGGACGCGCCCGCGTTGCCGCCGGCAATCGCGGGCCTCATCGACGCCGGCCTCAGCACGATCCTCGCTCAGCCACGGCTCCGGTCGGACGCAGATCTTCTCGAGTGGGAGATCCGCAGCGTCCGGCAGCGCACGGCAGCGCTTCGAGGGCACGCCGCTGGACTCGTATTGCGGGCTGCCACGGCGTCTCCATCGGTGCCGCCGCTGCCGACGGTGAGCGCGCTGCTCGTCACGCACCGCCCCGGTGAGCTTGCGGACGCCGTTGCCGCGATCTCCGCGCAGACCTACCCCGAACTCGAGATCGTCGCTGGTCTCCACGGCTTCGACCTGACGGCAGAGGCTCGGTCGCGAGTGCTCGCCTGCGGTCGACCGATCACCATCGTTCCTGTGCCGGCGGAGGCGAGTCTCGGGGCGGCACTCGCGCTGGCCACGCGGGCCGCGTCGGGAACGCTCGTGACCAAGGTCGACGATGACGACCGGTACGGCCCGGACCACGTATGGGACCTGGTCCTCGCGCGGCACTTTTCCGGGGCGACCGTCGTCGGAAAGGGCGCTGAATTCGTCTACCTGGGGCCACACCACACGACGATCCGGCGACGCTTCGGCAGTGAGCTGTTCACCGATGTCGTCGCCGGCGGCACGATACTGCTGGCGAGAGGCGACCTGGAGGCAGTCGGCGGCTGGCGCCCGATCCCGAGCGCGGTCGACCGCACATTGCTCGATCGCGTGCTACGCCACGGCGGCCTGATCTACCGGACGCACAGCATCGGGTTCGTCTACGTCCGCAATGCCACCGGACACACGTGGGACGCGAGCATAAAGTACTTCGCCCATGATCCGCGCGCCCAGTGGCCGGGCCTGCCACCGTACCGCGAATTCGGCACGCCGTGACCGGCAGTCCCCTCGTCCGACACAACGACTGGGACACCGTTGACGTGGCCGATCCAGTGGCGTTCACGCCGACGCTCTCGGTCAGCGTGGTGATCCCGGCCCGTAATTGCTCGGCGAGCCTCGCCCTGACACTCGCGTCGCTGACCGTCCAGACCTACCCAGCCGACCTCCTCGACGTTGTCGTGGTCGACGACTGCTCCGAGCCGCCGCTCGTGCTTCCGGAGATCCGGCCGAGCCGGTGCCGGCTGGTGCGGACCACACCGGGATCGCGTGGCATCGCGGCCGCGGTAAATCTCGGCGTGACGGAGTCGTCCGGTACCATCGTCCATCGGTTGGACGCGGACATGATCGCCCACCCCGATCATGTGGCCATGCTGGCCCGCTGGCATCACGCGATCCGGTACGCGGTGACGTTGGGCAGCAAGCGATTCGTCGACGTTAGTCCCGGTTCGCCGCAGTGGCCGACCCCGGCCAACGTCGCCGACCCGCAGACGTACGACGGGCTTTTTGACGTCGATGAGAGCGAGCCGCACGCGTTCGTCGATGATCTCGTCCGTCGAACGGACCAGCTGCGCAGCGGCAACCATCTCGCGTTCATGGCCACCGTCGGCGCCACCGTCGCCGTACGTCGGGAAATGTGGGACGCGGCCGGTGGCCTCGATGCGCATCTTCGACTCGGGGAGGACACCGAGTTCGGCTACCGTCTCATGCAGGCCGGCGCGGTGTTCATCCCCGAGTCACGCGCACGCGCCTGGCATCTCGGCCACACGCAGATGATGCGGCAGTCGGCGGCTCTACGCCGATATAACCGGCCGCACCTGGCCGACCGGATGCCACAGCCGCGCTGGCTCCGCAAGACCGGCGGCTCGGCCTGGAGCGTGCCGCTGGCCGTCGTCGCGGTTGAGGTGGCCGAACAACCTTTGGAGCGGGTACGGACGGCGGTGGACGCCATCCTTCGCGGCGCCGACCGCGATCTTCGCGTCGATCTCGTGGGACCGTGGGACCGTCTGACCGTCGAGCCACGGGATGTGCTTTCGGACCCACACCTGGATCTTCGACTCTTGGCCGCGACGTACGACTCCGACCCACGCGTACGGCTAGCAGCCTCGATACCGGATCCGTTCCCGTCCCCGTACCTCATCGTCTTGCCGCCAACAGTGGTCATCGCGAGCGATGCGATCGGCCGCCTCATCGGGGAAGCCGATATCCACCAAGTCGGACGGGTGACGGTCGTACCGACCGGCGTCGAACTATGGCGCACCGCCGCGCTGGGCCGTGCCAAGTGGTTAAGCGGCGCGGAGCACGGGGAACGGGCGGAACAGGCGCGGGTGGCGGTCAACGTCGTCGCTACCCACGGGTCGCGCACGTTGACCGCAGCGGACGTTGGCTTGCTCGACATCGCGACCATGCCGATCGAACGCCTAACCGATGGCCTCGATGGCACCGTCGACGACGTCCGCGGCGGCCGCTGGCTGCCGGCCACGGTGGAGGTCGGTGGCGTGCGTACACTCGCGCTCGCGACCGCTGTGGTCGCCCGATCGACGGCCAAACGCCTACTGGCCCGCGTCGGGTCGTGGTCCGCCGCATGGGGGCGACGGGTGCGCCGCGGATGAGCGATCTATCAGCCGCCGCACCGGGCATACGTGTCGTCTTCGTCCGTGACCGGACGTGGCCACCACGGCCCGGCGTCTGTTGTTGGCGCGCCGGCACCGAGGCCGCATTCGCCGACGCGGGCGTCTCGGTGACAGACCTGACTATCGCCCCCGTCGGCGGCGCCCCTTCGGCCGAGCGCTCATCGTCCGCCGGACACGTGTCGTGGCTGCCGAGCCGGGTGCGGGCACCAATCGCCAAGAGCAAGCAACGACTCCGCCGAACCGTCCAGTCGGCGCGAACCACCAGCCGGTATGTCACCGACATTCGATCGCGCGCAGCGTTGCGGGCGCGGCTGAGTCGTGCGACGGTCATCGTCGCGGAGTCTGTTGGCGTGGCCGAGGCACTCCTCGTGGCCGGCGTGCCGGCGCAGGGCATGTGGGTGCTCGCGCTCCCACCCGGCGTAGCCGCCTCGACCGCCGACGACGGGTACGGCCGTCGGATCGCCCAGCTCGCCCCTGTCATCGGCTTCATCGTGGACGGGCAAGTCGCGCGCGACACGGTCGAACGGGCGGCATCGGGCTCGCGCCCCACTGTCGTGATCCTGCCGCCAGTGGCAACGGATTGGGTATGCCCAACGTGCGGGGATGTGGCGTCAGCTGATGCTTCCGAGCTGCCGCCGGAGGTCGCGCAACTCGCCGCTATGCGTCGGCTGACTGTTGACGACGACCGCTCCAGTCCGATCGCGGCACGACGTTTCCCCGACGCCTACGAGCGGGCCGTGCCACCACGAGCAGGCTGGCCCACGGCATCAGGTGCGTCGTGGTGGTTGCGTCCGGCGTCCGGCGCCGATGGCGACGGCGATCACGATGAGTGGACGATCGCTCGTCAGCGGCAGGGCGTGCGCGACGTGTTAGCGATGCTTCCGGACCGCGGGGCTCCATCACGACCGGTGCGATCCGTCGTCGTGTCGGGGTACGACCTAAAGTTCGCGCGGGAACTCGCGGTGCGACTCGACAAGCGGCCGGATCTGGACGTGACCCTCGACGACTGGCCGCATATTTCAAAGGGGTCGGCCCACACGAACGCGATGGTGGCCCGCGCGGACTCGATCTTCGCCGAGTGGGCCCGGCCCAGTGCCGCGATGCTCGCCCAACGCAAACGGGACGATCAGACTCTGATCGTGCGCCTGCACCGCTACGAACTCGATTTCCCATACCCACGCGGTATCGACATCGATCGGGTTGATGCCGTTGTGTGCGTTTCCCGACCGGTCGGCCGACGGATCGTCGACGAGTTGGGCTGGCCGGCCGAGAAGATCGTATATATCCCGAACTTCATCGACATGCCGTGGCTGGATCGGCCCAAGCTGCCAGATGCCAGGTTCGGGATCGGCATCGTCGGGGTCGAGTGGGCAAATAAGCGCTTTGACCTCGCGCTCGACCTGCTGGCGACGGTGCGCCGAACGGATCCACGCTTTTCGCTGTTCGTCCGCTCTGTTCTGCCGTGGGATAGTCGCTACGCCTGGGCGAGACCCGACGAACGCGACTTCGCGACCTGGTGCTGGGAGCGCATCGAGCGCGATCCCCTGCTACGCGGCGGCGTGATCTTCGATGCGCCGGGACGAGACATGGCCAGGTGGTACCGGCGGGTGGGCCAAGTCCTGTCCATGAGCGATATCGAGAGCTTCCATCTCGGCGCCGCCGAAGGCATGGCCAGTGGAGCCGTCCCGGTGATCCGTCCGTGGCCGGGAGCTAGTGAGATCTACGGCACGCAGTGGATCTTCTCGTCCGTCGGCGAGGCGGCCGCCGAGATCCTCGCGAACGCTGACCAGGCTCGCTGGACATCCAGGGCAAAATCGGCCACGGCGGATATCCGTCGGATCGCCGATCCGGATGCTGTCGTCGCCGCGTGGGCCGACCTGTTACACGGCGACATCGCGGCCGCGCGTAGCTACTTCGATGAGTGAGGTGACCGCGCGCGCCCGGCTCGTGGCAGTCGGGGTTTCGGCTGCCGTTTGACACGGGCCTAGAGGCGATAGGCGTGGTCGCTGATCGTCACTCCACGCGTGTCGAAGAATCGCTTAGCGATCCCAGCGAGGTGCTCCGGGTCGTACTCGCGGTGGTTCTGCACGAGAATGACCAGGTCCGACTGGCTGACGGCACCCTCGAGGTCGTCAACGTGAACAGCGTCAAAACCAGGTGCCCAATCCGAAATGTACGGGTCGTGATAGCTAATCTTGGCGCCCAGACCCTTCAAAGCACGTGCCAGCGGCTTCGACGGTGACTCCCGCCG
>DATCXD010000532.1:0-7041 GCA_036566005.1 Micromonosporaceae bacterium
GTCTCATCCGCTGACCGGCGACCCGCCGGCGTGCTAGCCACTGACATCGAACCCCTCGCCGGTCAGCTCGACGAACATCTCCTCCAGATCGGCGGTTAGCACCCGCAACCCGACGATGGGCACGTCGGCGTGCACCAGCGCCGGCGCGACGGCCTCCGGTGCGACATCGCCGAGTTGGGCGGTGACCGTGTCGCCCTTCCGGGCGGCATCGGTGAGCCCGAGCCGGGACAACTCGGCGCGAGCGAGATCCGGCCGGGACGTGCGGATCTCGATCCGTGGCGCGGCGCCGGCCCGGAGTGCGGCCAGCCCGCCCTGCGCGACCAGGCGTCCGAGATGCATCACGCCGACGTGCGTGCACACCTGCTCGACCTCGGAGAGCAGGTGTGTGGAGAGAACCACGGTCGCACCGCCGGCGGCGACGTCGCTGAGCAGCGACCGCACCTCGCGCGTGCCCTGCGGATCCAGGCCGTTCGTCGGTTCATCGAGGATCAGCAGATCGCGCGGACGCAGGAGCGCGCTGGCGATGGCGAGACGCTGGCGCATGCCGAGTGAGAAGAAACGGTATCGCTTGCTCGCCGCGGCGAGCAGGCCGACGCGTTCGAGAGCGGCGTCGATGCGCGCGTCCATAGTGGACGGCGACACGGTCCGGTCGGCCGCGTCGAGACGTCGCAGGTTCGCCCGCCCGGACAGGTACGGATGGAACGCCGGCCCTTCGACGAGCGCGCCGATGCGGGGTAGCACATCGCGGGCCGCCTGGGGCATCGGCGCGTCCAGCAGTCGGTGGCTGCCCGCCGTTGGACGGATCAGGCCGAGGAGCAACCGGATCGTCGTGGTCTTGCCGGAGCCGTTCGGGCCGAGGAACCCGTACACGCTGCCGGCCGGAACGGCGAGGTCCACGCCGTCGACGGCGACCTGACCCGACCGGAACCGTTTCGTGAGGCCGCTGCTCGCGACCGCGAGCGTCACTTGTGCGACGCGGCGGCCGCGTAGAGTGCGCTCGGAGCGACGGCGCCAGCGAACACACGACCGTCGTTCGTGATGAGTACGGACAGCAGGCGCGTGCTCAACAGACGGCCGGTGCCCCAGCTTCCGCGGACCGTCGGCAGTTCCTGAATGATCGCGCCGAGCATCGAGCCGGGCTCTTGGTCCGACTGCCGCGGCCCGGTGTTCGGCATGGTGCCGTACCGCCTTGGCAGGCTCGGCTGCTGACCTCGTACGGCGAGGATGGCCGTCCAGCCCGAACCGATCACCGAGACGCGCAGCGGCGCGGCGCTATCCGGGGTCGGTGTCGTCAACGGCCGCTTCAGCGATGGGGCGGGGACCTGGGTGACCGTGGCCCCGGCGGGCGGCGAGAAGTCGAATACCGACGCATCCGGCCGATCGAAGCTGACGTGAGTGAACCCGATCTCGAAGGCGGGCGACGCGTGTCCCTTCGCGAATACCCGCAGCCGCAGCGGCACGTGCTCGGTGCCGTCGACATCGACGCGAATGCTCGCGACCAGAGAAGCCGTGTCGCGCGGTGCGATCACCAGCTCGTACGCCGACCGACCGGCGACCGTTACCGCGCCGGCATTGCGGACCGAGGTCGTCGGGCTCAGCGCGGCCAGGATGTCGGCCGCTGCCTGTTGCGGCGTCGCCGGCAGAAGTTTCGACAGCAGCGGAGCGAGGTTGGAGGCAAGCCCTCGCGGGAGTCCCGGCGCCGGCGAGCCGGGCGTCGTGGCGCCGATCGATGGCAGGCGCAGATGGCTTGCGGTGTTGTCGGCGCTGGACCACGTCCAGACGTTGGCTCCATTGCGGACGATGTCGGATTCGCCGAGCGAACCGAGCAGCGCGACGCGGCTCATCGCCGGCCCGGCCGACCAGACGCGCAGCGTGTGCGATCCGGTGAGCAGTTGCGTCCAGTCGGCGCTGCCGTCGCCGCCGACGTCGGGGATAGCGGGTAGGCCAAGGTCGGCCCGCTCGGTCACGGTGCCGGAAATGCCGGCCGCATTGGTGGTGGCGAGATCGGCGACCAGCGTCGTGGCGCTTCGCGCCGGCAGCGGACCCCCGCTGGACGCGGCGCGAATGACCGCTGTCATCGCCGCGATCAAGGCGATCGCGCACACCACGCTAAGTGGCACAAGCCAGCGAGCGGCGGGGCGGCGGGTGAGGGCTGCCATCGGTTCAACCTCCTCGGTCGGCGTCCGTCATCGGGCACACCGTCCGGTTGCGTGCTTATTGTCTATCATGTCGCGACGACCTGTGGGCACACTGTGCCAGGCGCGGAGCGTGGGTGAAGGTCGTGTGAAGACGGTCGGCGACCTTACGTCCACGGTCTCAGCCAGGCTCGGTGCGACCCGTCTGTGGCAGCCCTGAGACGTACGCGTGCCACGTCGTACGCTGCGTGACACGCTGGACCGATGCGCATACTCGTGGTCGAAGACGAGCCGCGGCTCGGTCGCGCCCTGCAGCGTGGACTGACGGCCGAGGGATACCGGGTGGATCTGGCGACCGATGGGATCGACGGTCTCGAAGCCGCCCGCCACGAGGCGTACGACACGGTGATCCTCGACATCATGCTGCCCCGGCTGTCCGGTTACCGGGTGGTCCGTACGCTCCGCGAGGAGGGCATCTGGGTGCCGGTATTGATCTTGTCGGCCAAGGATGGCGAGTATGACGAGGCCGACGGGCTCGACTGTGGCGCCGACGACTACCTGACCAAGCCGTTCTCGTTCGTCGTGCTCCTGGCTCGGCTGCGAGCCCTGCACCGGCGCGGAGCGCCGGAACGGCCGACCGTGCTCGCCGTCGGCACGCTCCGTCTCGACCCCGCCAGCCGTCGCGTCGTACGGGACGACACGGAGATCACGTTGACCGCCCGCGAGTACGCTCTGCTCGAATACTTGATGCGCCGGCAGGACCAGGTGGTCACGAAGATCGAACTGCTCGACCGGGTGTGGGACGCGGGTGCCGACACCGACCCCAACGTCGTCGAGGTTTACGTCGGATACCTCCGCCGCAAGATCGATCAACCGTTCGAGCGTCACTCGCTGCAGACCGTACGCGGGGCGGGGTATCGGCTCTTCGACGAGACGAAGGCCGACGCAGTGCGGGGCGCCACCGGTGCGGACCCGATCGACGAGATCGACGCACACGCATGTGCTGGCGACGGCGCGACTGCGGACTCAATGGACACGGCCGAAACGGGCGCCGGGAGCGCGCCGGCTCCCCGCGAAGGCTGATTCGCATGCACTGGTGGCGCCGACTGAGCCTCCGCGGGCGCCTGACGCTCGTCGGCTCGTTCGGCCTCGCCGCCGGCCTCGCTCTGGGCGGCCTGTTGATCCTTATGGTGTTGCACCTGGTGCTGACCCGTAGCGTCGACTCCACCGCCCGGCAGACCGCGAGCGACGTCAAGCTGCTCGTCCAGACGAAGAACATCTCGACCCCGATCCAGTCGGTCGGTACGGCATTCGTGCAGGTCGTCGAGTCCGACGGGACGGTCCGGGACTCGTCGCGATCGATCGACGACCCTCCGATGCTGGATCCCGCGCAGTTCGCCGACGCGCGCGAGGGTGAGGTGGTGGTCATCCCGGCCAGCCGGGTCCAGCCCGGCGAAGATGGCACGCTGCGAGTCGTCGCGACTCAGGCGACCGAGGGCTCGAACGGGGAGTGGGTCCTCGTGGCGTCGCCGACCCGTACGGTCGAGGACAGCACCGAGGCCGTGCAGTCCGTGCTGCTCGTCGCCTATCCGTTACTGCTTGCGGCGCTCGCCGCGTTCACCTACCGCTTGGTCGGTTGGGCGCTGCGACCGGTCGAGTCGCTGCGGCAGGGTGCGGCGATGATCAGCGCCAGCGGACGCCAGGTCGGGCGGTTGCCCGTGCCGGACGGCAAGGACGAGGTCAACCGACTGGCCGTGACATTGAACGACATGCTCGACCGGTTGGACGCGGCCCGCGCCCGGCAACGGGCATTCGTCGCGGATGCCGCGCATGAGTTGCGCAGCCCGATCGCGAGCCTGCGCACGCAGCTGGAGGTCGCCCAGCGCCTGGATGAGGCTCCGCTGGCCGACGACCTGATAGCCGACGTCGCTCGTCTCGCCCGGCTCGTCGACGACCTTCTGTTGCTTGCGCGGGCCGACGAGGGCGATCCGCGGCTCCGCCTGGTCGAGGCGGTCGATGTCGGCGTGCTGACGGCCGACGTCGCACACGGCTATGCCAAGGCCCGGGTGCCGGTGACGTGCGCCGCCGACACGAACGCGCTCACCCTGGGCGATCCGGTCGCGCTCCGGCGCGTGGTCGACAACCTGGTCGGCAACGCGGTCAAGCACGCCACCAGCCGCGTCGCCGTCTCCGTCACCGAAGCCGACGACGGCGTGCGTTTGATGGTCACCGACGATGGCCCGGGCATTCCGGCGGCCGACCGGGAGCGGGTGTTCGACCGCTTCACCCGCCTGGACAACTCGCGCGCCCGCAGCGACGACGACGGGGCCGGGCTCGGTCTGGCGATCGTCCGCGAACTGCTCCGCCTGCACAATGGCCGCATCGCGCTCGGCGACGCCTCGCCCGGCCTGCGCGTCGAGGTCACCCTCCCGTCCGCCGGGCCGGACGGTGAATTGCGCACTGACCGTTCGAAGACGACGGAGCGCAGCACTACGCCGACAGCCGACGCCGGGCGCCTCTGACGACACTCACGGTCGGGCGCGGCCGCCGCGAAATGTACGGAAGTTGGGTGCTCGTCGCGCGATACGGAGCCAAGTTCCGTACAAGTGCGCGGGTGGCTACCGCCGGCGTACCGGCCGGGTGAGGGGCACCGCGAGAGTCAGAGACTGAAGTCGGCGGTGCGGAGCTTATCGACGAGATCGGCCGAGCCGTCGATGTCGACCTTTGCGGCCCGCTGGCGACCAGCGAAGAACAACGTCAGCTCGCCCGGATCGCCGGTGACCGTGACCGCTGGCCCGCCCGCGCCAGCGGTGATCGCCGGGTAATCCGGGCTCAGCATCGTGATCGCGGCCGGGAATTTACGCAGTCGCAGCCGGCCGGCCAACCGTACCTGTGCGTGCAGGGCCGCTGCGAGACCACGCGGAAGATCGCGCGGCACCCAGCCCGGCGTACCCCGGCGGACGTCCTCGTGATGGATGAAGAACTCGCCGGTATTGACCAGGCGGTCGATGGCCGAGGGGCCGGCCATCGACAGCCTGGGTGGATGCCGCACCCCGTCGACCACTCGGCCGAAATCGCCAGCCGCCGCGGCCGCACGCACCTTCTCGCCGTGCGCCGCGAGCGGTTTGATCACCACGCCGGCCGCCGCGTCGGGTCGACGGTCGCGTACGAGCAGGTGCGCCGCCAGATCCCTGGTCGTCCAGCCGGCACACAGCGTCGGTTGATCGGGACCGACGGTGTCGAGGAGGTCGCAGAGCATGGCCCGTTCGGTCCGCGCGAAGTTGGGTTGGCCCATGTCGACGATGCTAGATCGTCCACCGGCGGGGTTGTGGCGGGAAACACGCGTGCACGCGCGGTCGCGGTCATGAAAGGGTAAGGACCGCAATGGGGATGAATCTGATACGGGGTGGGGATGCGGTCGGAACCGGGGGTGCTGGGTCAGGGGCTTCGTGTCTTACGTCAGGGGATCCGCGACGAACGACGGATGTTCACGTTCGCGGTGTCCGGAAGCTGCCTGTTCGGCCTGGCCACGGTCGCGACGGCGTATGTCATCGGCAACGTCGTCGGTGATGTGATCGAGCCGGCCTTCGCCCACCACCGGGTCGATGAACATGCCTCGCTCATGGGCGCGCTCGCCATTCTCGCCGTCGCCGCCATGCGGGTCATCGGAATTTTCGGTCGTCGACTCGGCGCCGGCTCGATGCAGTACCGGTTGCAGGCCCGCTACCGGCGCGCGGTGACCAGGCGATATCTGGAGCTGCCGCTGGCCTGGCACCAGCGACACGCGACCGGGACGCTGCTGTCCAACGCGAACGCCGACGTGGAGGCGGCGTGGTATCCGATAGCGCCGTTGCCGTTCGCCGTCGGCACGGTGGTCATGCTGATCGGCGCGGTCGTGTCGCTGTTCGTCGTCGACTGGGCCCTAGCGCTGGTGAGCTGCGCGGTGTTCCCCGGGCTTTTCGGCGCGAATTTCTGGTACGCGCGCCGCATGTCCCCGCGCATCGCGCGCGCACAGCAACTGCGAGCCGAGGTGTCCGCGGCCGCCCACGAGAGCTTCGACGGCGCACTGGTCGTCAAGACGATGGGTCGGGAGACGTACGAAACGGACCGCTTCGCGGTGAAGGCCGGCGAGCTGCGCGCCGCGATGATCAGCGTCGGTCGCGTCCGTGGCCTCTTCGATCCGATCCTCGACGCCCTGCCGAGCCTGGGCACGCTCGCCGTCCTCATCGTCGGTGGCGTACGGCTGAGCCAGGGCGCCGTGAGCCTGCCCGAGGTGATCAGCGTCGCGTTCCTGTTCAGCGTGCTCGCCGTTCCGGTCCGGGCGATCGGCTTCGTGCTCGGTGAGCTGCCTCGGGCGGCCGTCGGGTTCGATCGCGTACGCAACGTGCTGACCGCGACCGGCGAAATGCGCTACGGCACCAGTGCACTCGACGGCCCGACCGGCGCCGGTGGCGGCGATCCGCTCGACATCCGGTTCGAGCACGTTTCCTTTTCGTACGCGTCCGGCCCGGCCGTGTTGACCGACGTAACGTTCGCCGTCCCGCCCGGCGCGACGGTGGCTCTCGTCGGCCCGACCGGTTCGGGCAAGTCCACCATCGCGGCGCTCGCCGCCCGGCTGATGGATCCGGACGGCGGCCGGATCGTGCTCGGCGACCGGGCGCTGCCCGACCTCACCGCGGATGCGCTCGCTCGCGCGGTCGCGCTCGTGCCGCAGGTGCCGTTCGTGTTCGATGACACGATCGCCGGCAACGTCGCACTCGATCGGGCCGGCATCGGCGCGGACGCCGTGCATGAGGCGCTCTCGGTCGCGCAAGCGGACCGGTTCGTCGCCGCGCTGCCGCACGGGCTCGACACGAGCGTCGGCGAACGCGGCACGTCGCTGTCCGGCGGCCAGCGACAGCGGCTG
>DATCXD010000550.1:0-5517 GCA_036566005.1 Micromonosporaceae bacterium
GAGCCGCTGGCCGCGTAGCCCCGGCGCCAGCGAACGCGCCGCCGAGCGCAGCGCGTCGATCGTGGCGCCGGCCTGATCGGGCTTTGCCGCAAGCACTGCCATCGCCGTCTGCGGGCTCCGGCCGACCGCGGCGTGCGCCGACAGCGGCCGCACCAACTCGTCCAGGAGATACGTGGCGAGCTTGGCCGGAGCCGGGCCCGTGCCGGCGCTGGCTCGCGTGCCCGGCGCTGCGCCGATGGTCCGGTCGATGACACTGGCCGAGGCGACCAGATATGTGGCGTCGGGAGACAGCCGGCAAGCGCGCAAGGCCGCGCGTAGATCCGACGGGTCGCCGGGATCGGTGAGCAGGCGCAAGAGCCCGGCGGCGAGCCGGCGTTCCACCCGGCGTTCCTGGTCGAGTTGAGCGCGTTCCAGGGTGACGAGGCTCTGCAGTTCGTCAGCGACGTCCGTCAGCGGGGCGCCACCCGGCGGTGCGGTGTCCGGTGCCTCACACACCAGGCACCAGGCGGCGAGGCGGTGCTCGGGTCGGCCCGCGACGGGCAGCAGGAGGAATTCGCGACCGTCGACCTCGGCCGCGCGCGGCAGCCGATCGGCGAGAAGGAAGCTCCGGACCAGCCGTTGGGTGACGGTGGCCGGCAGCGGCCCGGTGCCGCCGATGATCCGTCCGGTGGTCGAGCACACCCAGCATGAGACCGCAAGCTCACCCGCGACGGAGGGGAGCATGTCGGCAAGTCGGGCGCCACGGGCCATCGCGGAGACGAGCCCGCGCTGGCGATCAAGCAGTGTGGCCAGCCCACTGGCGCGCTGCGCCATGATCGATTGACTTACTTCTTCGGTGATCGACCGAAACGACACGTCCACCGGTACGCGGAACAGGACAAGTCCATGCCGGCGGCAGGCGTCGACGAGATCGGGTGGTACGCCGCCGAGGGCGGCTTCGCCTGCGCAGATCGCGGCGACGCCGAGGTTGGCCAGGTTTGCCGCGAATGCCTCCGAGTCCGTCGGGTCGTGCCGCCACATGAGGCCGGTGAGGACCAGTTCGTCGCCGGACAGGTACCGCGTGGGATCGAGCAGATCCGTCGTATACACGCGCTGAACCGGCCGGTCGAGATCCTCGTCCGTGCCGCAGAGCAGCGCGAGTCGGAGGTTGGGCAGGTCCAGCACCTCGCGCAGTCGCATTTCACCGCCCTTTTTGGAGGAACCTACAAGAAACATACGCTGAACGCGGTGCCGGTTCGGATCGGACGCCAATATCCGGACGACGCCGGGGCTGCTCTACTCGAATCCATGGGCGTGTCGGCGCTATCCAGGATCAATGACCTCCCGGCCGGAGCAGCGGAGGAGGAGCTGCTGTCCTGCTGCGCCTCGCCGGTCTGGGCGCGCGCGGTGGTCGCGGCCCGGCCGTACCCGGATATGGAGGCGGTTATCGCCGCGGCGCGCGCGGCGCTGGCGGCGCTGCCGTGGCCGGAGATCGCGCGGGCGCTGGATGCGCATCCGAGGATCGGCACGCGTCCGGCGGGTGATCGGCAAGAGGCAGCGTGGTCGCGCCGCGAGCAGGCCGGCGTCGATCATGACGATGACCGGACGCTGGCTGCGCTGGCCGAGGTCAACCGGGCCTACGACGAGCGGTTCGGACACGTTTTGCTGATCTTCGCGAGTGGGAAGAGCGGGGCCGAGCTGCTGGAGATCGCGCAGGGACGGCTGCGCAACGACGAGGCGACCGAACGGCGCGTCATCCGCGACGAACTCGGGAAAATCGTCGCGCTGCGGGTGGAGCGGCTGTTGGACGTCCACGGGGCGGTCACCGGATGAGCCTGTCCACGCACGTGCTGGACACCGCGCGGGGCGAGCCGGCGGCGGGGGTATCGGTGCGCCTGCACCGGCTCATTCGCGACACCTGGGAGCCGGTCGCCGCCGGAACGACGGATGCCGACGGGCGGCTGCGGGACTGGGTACCGGCGTCGGACTGGGGCTCGGGCCGATATCGGCTGGTGTTCGAGACGGGTGGGGCCTTCTTCCCGGAGGTCGTGGTCGTCTTCGAGGTGCTCGAACCGTCCCGTCCACACCACATCCCGCTGCTGCTCAGCCCGTACGGCTACACCACCTATAGGGGAACGTGAAGATGGGCATAGTCCTCGGCGCCAACCAGTACGGCAAGGCGGAGACCCGTCTCGTCCGGGTGAACCGTGACGGCGACCGGCACACGTTGCGAGATCTCAACGTGAGCGTGGCACTGCGCGGCGATCTCGAAGGCACGCATCTGACCGGCGACAACGCGACCGTGCTGCCAACCGACTCCATGAAGAACACGGTGTACGCCTTAGCGGGCCAGTACGGCGTCGATCAGATCGAGGACTTCGGTCTACGCCTCGCCCGGCACTTCGTCGACTCCAAGCCGAGCATCTACGCGGCCCGGGTCGGCATCGAGGAGTACGGCTGGACCCGGCTCGGGCCGCACTCGTTCGCCCGCGACGGCTCGGAGACGCGGACGGCGGTGCTCACGTACGACGGGAATGCCGTGTCCGCGGTCGGCGGCCTGGAGCGGCTGGTGCTACTCAACTCCACCGATTCGGAGTTCTGGGGCTACGCCAAGGATGCGTACACGACGCTGCCGGAGACCCGCGATCGGATCCTCGCCACGGAGGTGGCGGCGCACTGGCGGTTCCGCGCGTTGCCGGGTGACTGGGCGGAGTCGTACGCCGGCGCCCGTGCGGCGCTGATCGCGGCGTTCGTCGACACGTACAGCTTGTCCCTGCAGCAGACGCTGTACCGGATGGGGTACGGGGTGCTGGAGAAGCGACCCGAGATCGTGGAGGTCCGCCTCAGCCTGCCCAACAAGCACCACCTGCTGGTCGATCTGGCGCCGTTCGGGCTCGACAATCCGAACGAGGTCTTCGTGGCCGCGGACCGGCCGTACGGGCTGATCGAGGGCACGGTGCTGCGTGACGATGCGCCGCCGGCCGGGCTGGCTTGGTGGTGAGCATGGACTTCCTGCAGCCATCCACCTGGGACGAGGCGCTCGCCGCCAAAGCGGCGCGGCCGGAGGCGGTGCCGGTCGCCGGCGGTACCGACGTGATGGTCGAACTGAATTTCGATCGCCGCCGGCCCGAGGCGCTGCTCGATCTCACGCGGGTCGCCTCGCTCGGAGAGTGGAGCAGGGACGGGGAACACCTTCGGATCGGGGCGGGCGTCACCTACCAGCGGATCATCGAGGAACTGGGTGCGCAGTTGCCGGGGCTCGCCATGGCCTCGCGGACGGTCGGATCGCCGCAGATCCGCAACCGGGGCACGCTGGGCGGCAACCTCGGCTCGGCGTCACCGGCCGGCGACGCGCATCCACCGTTGCTGGCCGGCGACGCGCTGGTGGAACTCGCGTCGGTACGGGGAGTCCGCCGGGTACCGGTGGCGGATTTCTTCGATGGCCCCAAGCGCAGCGTGCTTTCGCCCGACGAGCTGATTGCCGCAGTCCTCGTCGAACCGGCGGGCGGCCCGCAGCAGTTCGCGAAGGTGGGCACCCGCAACGCGATGGTGATCGCGGTGTGTTCGTTCGCGCTGGTGCTCGACGCCTCACGGCGGCGGGTCGGCACCGGCATCGGCTCGGCGGCGCCGACGCCCGTACGAGCCATCGAGGCCGAGGACATGGTGGCCGGCGAGTTGCCGTGGCAGTCCCGTGGCGCTGTGCCCGAGCCGCTGGTACAGCGCTTCGGGGATCTGGTTGCCGCCGCCGCGTCGCCGATCGACGACGTACGGGGGACGGCGGACTATCGCCGCCACGCCCTCTCGGTCCTGGCCGGACGAACCCTGACCTGGGCGTGGAAGGAGTACCAATGCGCGTGACCTGCATAGTGAACGGGCAGCGCCGGGCGGCCGACGGGGTATGGCCCGGCGAGAGCCTGCTCTACCTGCTGCGCGAGCGGCTCGGCCTGCCCGGATCCAAGAACGCCTGCGAGCAGGGCGAGTGCGGATCGTGCACGGTCTATCTGGACGCGGTCGCGGTTTGTGCCTGTCTGGTCGCCGCCGGGCAGGCCGAGGGACGCCACATTGTCACGGTCGAAGGCCTCACCGGTGGCGACGGCCTGCATCCGATACAAGAGGCGTTCCTAGAGGCCGGCGCTGTCCAATGTGGATTCTGTACGCCCGGGCTCATCGTCGCCGTACACGACCTGCTGGCCCGCGATCCCGCGCCGAGCGACGCGGACATTCGTGAGGCCTTGGCCGGCAACCTGTGCCGGTGCACCGGGTACGAGCAGATTCTCGACGCGGTGCGGCTCGCCACATCCCGAGTGGCATCAGCGCGGGTCGGGCCATGATCGTCATCGAGGGTGGTGCGGTGGCCACCGTCGACGCGTCGGGCGCGGAACACCGTCCGGGCCACGTGGTCATCGACGGCGACCGGATCGTCGCGGTAGGTTCGGGCGCGGCCGACCGTTAACCGGAACCGGTCACCTATGTCGACGCCGCCGGCTGCCTGGTCACACCCGGCCTGGTCAACACCCACCACCATCTGTATCAGTGGGCGACCCGGGGGCTCGCGCAGCAGCAGAACCTCTTCGGCTGGCTGACCGAGCTGTACCCGATCTGGGCGGGCATCGACGAGGAGGCGGTCGGCGCGGCGGCCGCCGCCGGGCTGGGCTGGCTGGCCCTGTCCGGCTGCACCACCAGCACCGATCATCACTATGTCTTCCCACGCGGTCGGGGCGACCTCTTCGCCGCCACCGTGGACGCGGCCTCGACGGTGGGCACGCGATTCCACCCGACCCGGGGCTCGATGGACCTCGGCTCCTCCGCGGGTGGGCTGCCGCCCGATGACCTCGTGGAGAAGACGGACGAGGCGCTCGCCGCCACCCAGGACGCTATCGACCGCTTCCACGACCCCTCGCCGGGTGCGATGGTGCGCGTCGCGGTCGCTCCGTGCTCGCCGTTCTCGGTCACGCCCGACCTGATGCGCGAGTCCGCCGCCCTTGCACGCAGCGCCGGCGTGCGGCTGCATACTCACCTCGCCGAAACCGTGGAGGAATCGTCGTACTGCCGGCACGAACACGGCTGCACCCCGGTGGAGTACGCCGAGCGACTCGGTTTCCTCGGCGACGACGTGTGGCTCGCGCATGGCGTCCACTGCTCCGCTACGGAGATTGCCCGACTCGGCGCGACGGGTACCGGTGTGGCGCACTGCCCGAGTTCCAACGCCCGGTTGGGCGCCGGCATCGCGCCGGTACGGGACCTGCTCGACGCGCACGTACCGGTGGGTCTGGGCGTCGACGGAGCCGCGTCGCAGGAGGCCGGGCAGCTCGGTGCCGAACTGCGCCAGGCGCTGTACGCGGCGCGCCTGCGGGACGGATCGGCGGCGCTGTCCGTGCGTCAAGCGCTCGCGTTGGGCACCATCGGCGGTGCGAGGTGCCTCGGCCGGGCGGACGAACTCGGGTCGCTGGAACCGGGCAAGCTGGCCGATGTCGCCCTGTGGCGGCTGGACGGACTGGGCCACGGGGGCATCGACGACCCAGTGGCGGCGCTGGTGCT
>DATCXD010000551.1:0-4562 GCA_036566005.1 Micromonosporaceae bacterium
GTACGGCGGCGAAGACGTTCGACGGCCCGAAGACCTACGGAGCCGGCCGCTACCTGACCGACACGGTCAAGGGCACGTTCGGGCGGGGCGTGGTGATCGAGGCGCCGGATCGCGTACGGCTCGACTTCAACTACGCCTACAACGCGTCGTGCGCGTACGACGACCGGTGGGCGTGCCCGCTCGCGCCGCTGGAGAACCGGCTGGCCGAGCCGATCCGGGCCGGGGAACTCGCCTACCACGAGTGGTAGCGCGACCGGCTTCGCGGCACCTGGCAGACGCTTGGCTGCGTCTGGCAGACGCTTCGCGGCGCGTGATAGACGCTTCGCGGCACCTGGTAGACATGGACACCATGACTGAGACCGCGACCGACCCCACCGCCGAGGTCATCGACATCTGCCGCGACCTGCTGCGCATCGACACCACGAATACCGGCGACACCGCCACTGGCAACGGCGAACGCCATGCGGCCGAGTACGTCGCGGCCAAGCTGTCCGAGGTGGGACTCGATCCGACGGTCGTCGAGTCGGCTCCCGGCCGTACCAGCGTGGTGGCGCGTTTTGCCGGCGCCGACCCGCAGCGCGGAGCGCTGCTCGTGCACGGACACACCGACGTGGTGCCGGCGGACGCGAGCGAGTGGTCGGTCGACCCATTTGGCGGGGAGATCAAGGCCGATGCCGTCGGCGACGAATACCTGTGGGGCCGCGGCGCCATCGACATGAAGGACTTCGACGCGATGCTGCTCGCCGTCGTCCGCGACTGGCGCCGGCGCGGCGTGACGCCGCCGCGCGACCTCGTGCTCGCGTTCACCGCCGACGAGGAGGCGGGCGGCGAATACGGCGCCCACTATGTCGTGGACAACCATCCCGAGCTGTTCGAGGGTTGCACCGAGGCGGTCGGCGAGGTCGGTGGCTTCTCCGTGTCGGTCGGCAACGATCTGCGGCTCTACCTGATCCAGACGGCCGAGAAGGGCATCGACTGGCTGCGCCTACAGGCGAAGGGCCGGCCCGGACACGGCTCGATGCTGGCCGACGACAACGCGGTCACCGCGCTGGCCGAGGCCGTCGCGCGCGTCGGGCGCCATCGGTTCCCGATCCAGATCACCCCGGCGGTACGGGACTTCCTCAGCGAGATCTCCGACGTGCTCGGCATCGACCTCAACGTGGACGATCCGGAGCTGGCGATCGCGAAGCTCGGACCGATCGTGAACCTGGTCGGCGCGACGCTGCGGGACACCGCGAACCCGACCGGTCTGACCGCCGGCTACAAGCACAACGTCATCCCCGGTACGGCGTCGGCCACGGTCGACTGCCGTACGCTGCCCGGCCGGTCCGAGGCGTTCCTGGCCGAGATTCGCGACCTGGTCGGGCCGGACATCGAGATGACCTACGTGCAGCACCATCCGGCGGTCGAGACGACGTTCGACGGCCCATTGGTCGACGCGATGGCGGCGGCGCTGCGGGCCGAGGATTCCGGCGCCCGGCCGGTGCCGTACATGCTGTCCGGCGGCACCGACGCGAAGGCCTTCATAAAGCTCGGCATGCGCTGCTTCGGCTTCTCGCCGCTGCGCCTGCCGGCTGACCTGAACTTCGCCTCCCTGTTCCACGGGGTCGACGAGCGGGTGCCCGTCGAAGGTCTAAAGTTCGGCGTGCGGGTGCTCGATCGCTTCCTCAGCCAGGCGTGAGCCGCCGGTTGGGGCCGGCCGATCGGGGACGAACGGGTGCCGGCCGGCACGGTCCGGCGTCGGTGTCGCATACGGGACGATTGGGACGGTAGGGCCGACATGACTGACGACCAAGCACACCTCGACGCGGCTCTGGAAAGCGTGATCAACGCCGCGCGCGCCCATCTGGCCGCGGTAAAGGCCGCCGACGGCCGCGTCGACGACGATGGCGTCTGGAAGGCGTACGTCGAGCTCAACAACGCCTCGTATGCCTACGACGATGCGCTGCTGGAGGCGTACGGCGAGGTCACGCCGTGGGACGTCGACGCGATCGACCCGGACCTGGCCGACGAGAAGATCGGCGAGATGGCCGATCTCGTCGCCGCCGAGGACCCGTACCCGCAGGTGATCTCCGTGCGGCAGCGGCGCGACTATCGCGTACCGAGTGTCACGGCGCTGTTCAAGGCGGCGCAGTCGGCCCGGTTCGACGCGATGAACGGCGACGAGGGCGCCGACGAGCCGGTCGAATCCGTCGGCGAGGCCGTGCTGGAGCTGCTCCAGTCCGGCGACGGCTCGCTGGCCGCGCTCGACCTGCCCGAACTCGAACCGCTGGACGGTCTGGTCGCCGTCGTCGAGGCCGACGCGCCGTTGGATCTCGGCGCCTACGCGGACACCGATGGTGCCGGTCCGTTCGCCCTCGGATCGTCCGATCGGCTGATCGGTCGCCTCGACGAGCAGCCGTTCGTCGATCTCGACGACGACGAGGACGAGTAGCCCCGCCGCCTCCGGCGGCTGCAGCGTTGCGGGGTCGAGGTCAATTCGGGTTGGCGAGTGCGGGGGTGGCTGCGAATGGCGAGCGCGGGGCGGCTGGCGGTCGACGATGGGGCGGCTCACGGTCGGCGAAGGCGGAGCGTCCGCGCGACGAATGTCCGACGGCGAACTCGTGGCGGCTTTGGATGGAATAAGCGTCGGCCGTAGCGCACCATAGCGTGATGGACTACGAATACGCGCCGCTGCGGATTCCCAGCAACATCGATCGGGCCGCCGCGGCGGCGCAGCTCACCATCGCCGCCGAGTTCTCCGACTGGGAGTTGGCCAAGGTCAAACTCCTGCGTGACGGCACACGCCAGGTTCTGCTCCGGCGGCGGCAGTCCAGCCGGCCGCTGCCCGGCGTCGCCTGGTAGCAGCGCTTTCCCGATCTCCATGATCCACTGGCTGTGACGGCGGGTCCGGCCAGCATCCCGACGCGTGTCCCGTGCCGTGTCAGTCTTGACCCGCGTCCGTCTTAACCCGCGGCATCGTTGACCCGCGGCACCGTTCAGCCGCGGCACCGTGGAGTCGCGTCAGCCTCGAACCGTCATCCCTGGCGTTCGGGGTAGCCCACGCCGATCGACGAGACATCGTCCAGTGCCCGGCTGATCTCGGCCGGCAACGCGATGTCCTCCGTCTGCAGAGCCGCGAGCAGCTGACCAACGGTACGGGCGCCGAGCACCGGCGCCACGACCCCGGGCCGGTCCCGTACCCAGGCCAGGGCGACCTCGACCGGCGACACGCCGAGCCCGGCCGCGGCCGTGACCACCGACTCGACGATCGCCGAGCAGCGGGGATCCAGATAGGGCGCGACGAACCGCTCGAAGTGCGGCGAGGCCCCGCGCGAGTCGGCCGGCCGTCCGTTGCGGTACTTGCCGGTGAGCACGCCGCGACCGAGCGGCGACCACGGCAGCACGCCCAGCCCGAACGCCTCGCAGGCCGGGATCACCTCACGCTCGATCCCGCGCTCGACCAGCGAATACTCCACCTGTACGGAGACGATCGGCGCGCGCCCCGGCCAGGCGGTCTGCCAGGTCGCGGCCTGGGCCGTCTGCCAGCCGGAGAAGTTCGACACGCCGACGTAGCGGACCCGGCCGGACGTGACCGCGTAGTCCAGGGCCGACAGTGTCTCGTCGAGCGGCGTGTCGGTGTCGAATCCGTGCACCTGCCAGACGTCGACGTGATCGGTGCCGAGCCGGCGCAGGCTCGCATCGAGCGCACGGAGGATGTGACCGCGCGATGTGTCGTGGCGGCGTTCCATGCCCGGGCGCAGGCCGGCCTTGGTCGCGATGAGTACGTCGTCGCGTGGCACGAGGTTGTCCAACAGGCCGCCGATCACCTCTTCGGCCAAGCCGTCGCCGTAGACATCGGCGGTGTCGATGAGGTTGCCGCCGACCTCGACGTACGTCTTGAGCTGCGCGGCCGCGTCCTGGAGGTCGGTGTCCGCCCCCCAGGTCATGGTGCCCAGCGCGAATCGCGAGACGAGGAGTCCGGCGCGGCCGAGCGGACGCTGCTGCATGGCCCAGAAATTACCCGTGCATTCGGCTCGGCCGGGGGAGGCGTGCCGGGACTCGGCCGCTACCCTGATGCGACCGCCACGCCTGTCGCCGCGACGCCGACGTCCAGTCGTCGGTCGACCCGAACTTCACAGAAGGGCAGGATGCGACGATGCGTCTCGGACTGAACCTCGGTTACCAGGCTGCGTGGACGACGCCGGCCGACCATCTCGCACTCGCCCAGGAGGCCGACCGGCTGGGCTTCGCCGTCGTGTGGGCGGCCGAGGCGTACGGTTCGGACTCGCCGTCGATGCTCGCGTGGATCGCCGGGCAGACGCAGCGCATCGACGTGGGCGCGGCCGTGATGCAGATCCCGGCGCGTACGCCGGCGATGACCGCGATGACGGCGGCGACCATCGACGCGTTCAGTGGCGGCCGGTTCCGGCTCGGCCTCGGTGTCTCGGGTCCACAGGTCTCCGAGGGCTGGCACGGCGTACGGTTCGCCCACCCGCTCGCGCGTACCCGCGAATACGTCGACATCGTCCGGATGGCGCTCGCGCGCGAACCCGTGTCGTACGACGGGAAGCACTACCGGC
>DATCXD010000554.1:0-12420 GCA_036566005.1 Micromonosporaceae bacterium
CGCGGCGGCTGCCTTCGACGTCGCCAGGCGCGTACCCTCGCTGATCGCCAGGTTCGTGCGCTGGTCGCGCAGCACCACAATGAGGTTGCTGGTGCTCGCCGTGCCGAGGGTCGCGGTTGCGGACGCCCAGGCGATCGACGAACATCTACTCCCTTGTATGCACCCTCGCCGCCGACCGGACGCCGATGGATGACCCTTGCTGCCCCGTCGCTCGGCCGGTCCGGGGCGGCTGCCGGGCGCGATGTCCGCGCCGGATCGGCCGCATCGCGCGGCTTGAGCAGGACTTGCGTCCTTACGGGTACGCCCAACCGACACGCACCGGCTCGCCCGCTCGGGCCGGTGCGCAACACCGGACCGCACGTCTAAAGCGCGTCGACCGAGCGGGTCAGCGCGGCAACAACCTCATCGGCGACGTCAAGCACGACGGTGTGGTAGCTCTCGATGCACGACATCACCGACTCGCGCAGCCCACCCCGCCAATCGTCGCCGCCGTAGAACGTCTCCTCCTGCCGGTCCCGCTCGGCGAGACTCGCGAATGCGCGCATCAGATAGGCCTCCTCCCACGGCTGCTCATCGACGAGTGGCGGGCCGAAGTCGACCACCTGGATGCCATACGTGGCGAGCAGCGGAATCGATCGGTGCCGCATGACATTGAGGAATTCGCCGCGACGACCGGGCGAACACCGATAGGTGCGGATCTCAAGAATCATGATCGCCACTGTGCTGCCGCCCTATGACGATTTCGCATCGACCGCCGGCCGTTTCGGCATCGATCGCCGCCGGCCGGGACGGAAGGCCGGCCGGGCCGGAGGGCCCCACGGCCGGAGCACAATGGTGAGATGTGGTGCCGTTACGCGGTTGCGGGCTCGCTCGGGATCGCGCTGCTCGCGGGCTGCACCGCCGATCGCATCGAGATTACCGCTGGTGCCGCCCGGACGTCGGGTCATGGATCGGCGCTGACGCCGGCCACCGAATCGGTGCATTCGCTCACGCCGGACACGGCCGCACTGCTCGCCTTGGCCGACGACAATGACCAACCCTTGACGGCCGAGATGCGGCTGCGTGGCGGATCGATCGTCATCGGGCCGCCGGCAAATCTGGATCTTCTGCACGTCACAGCGGCGCAGGCCCGCCGGACGGTCCTCGCCGAGCCCGGCGCGTTTGATCCAGCCTCCCTGATCTGCCGGAGCGGGTCGTTGACGCATCTCGACGACCCCGGCTCCGATGCCGGCAGCACCTCGTCCAACAGCACTCTCGACCGCAGGGGCGTCGAGGTCTGGATGTGCGTCTGGGTGAACGCAATCGTGGGGCCATCGGCGACGCCGAGGCAGCATGAGAACGTCCTCGCTTTCGTCGACGCCACCACGGGCGATGCCTTGCTCACGATCGCGGACACGAGGTGAGGCGGCAGCGATCGGTGACGCTCGCCGTGACTGCCGCGGTGATCGCTACGGTGAGCGCGTGCTCGGCCGACCGCGTGCCGATTCCGGCCGACCCGATCACGCCGCGTCCAATCGCGCCGTACGTCCGCGCTCCGGTGCCGAGTCCGGCTCGTACGGTCCACCCCGACACGGCCGCGCTCCGTGCCGTCGATGAGGCCGATGGCACGGCACTGACCAGCGACGTCGTCCTGGAAAACGACACGATCGTCGTCGAACCGGTGGCGTCGGGCGCCCTCGCCGGCGCGACAGTGAATCTGGCGACGGCCCGTGCTACCACTCGCATCGATGCCAACACGCCCCGGTCCGCACCGTTGACCTGCCGTTTCGGCGTGCTCTCGGAGACCGTCGACGGCCGGATCCGGGTCGACCACGTGCCGGTCTGGATGTGCTTTCAGGTGGGTGTGCTGATGTCCACGTCCTTCAATGGGCCGGCGACACCCATAAACACGGTCACCTTCGTCGACGCTACGACCGGCGAATGGCTGTTCACGAACGAGGGCCCCGCGTAGATGCTGCGCACGGACGAACCTGCGCCGACACGCGCCGGAGAGGGGACGTACCCGCTTATGGCTTCACGAAAGCGCGACAGGGCGTTCAAGCTCTAGCGGCGTGGCCAGACCACGGCCGCCACGCGCATCTGTGGCCGTTTGCGCCTTGACGCGCGCCGCCCGTCACGGACGGTTGACCACGATGGCCGATGGTCGAACAAGCTCTCCGACGGAGTAGCTTCGTCTGGGGCGGGACCGTCGAATGTGCCGCTGGATATGCCTCACGTCCGGGTCGGTCGCGAACGGAGGGAGCCACTGTGGCGAGGATGACGGACGTGGCTCGCATGGCCGGCGTGGAGTTCGGGATGATCGGCCACCACGGCGGGACGTCGTATTCGACTTCGTCGATGCGGACTTCGACCATGCGGCCGCGTCGCCGTGACCGCTCGACCGCGGGCAACCTGACCGGCCTCGACGTCTGTGTGCGATGAATCGATCTGGCTTCGCCGGTGGCATCCGCGCGGCGAGAAATCCTCCGTACACGACAGGAAGGGGCGTCGGTGGGACGCGATTCGAGTGACGTACCGGCATCGGTCTCCGCGGGTTCGTCGGCGAGCACGACGTGGTGGCGCAACGCGGTGGTCTATCAGATCTATCCGCGGAGCTTCGCCGACGCCAACGGCGACGGAATCGGCGACCTGAACGGCGTACGGTCGAAGCTCGCATACCTCGTCGCGCTCGGCATCGACGCGCTCTGGCTCTCGCCGTTCTACCCGTCCCCGCAGGCCGACTTCGGCTACGACGTCGCCGACTACCGCGACGTCGACCCCGTCTACGGCACGCTGGACGACGCGCAGGCGCTCATTCGTGAGGCACACGAACGCAACCTCCGCGTGATCGTCGACCTGGTACCCAACCACGCCTCCGATCAGCACCCGTGGTTCCAGGCCGCGTTAACCGGAAAACCGGGCAGCCCGGAGCGGGAGCGATTCTTGTTCCGCGACGGTCGTGGCCCGGATGGCACCGAGCCGCCGAACAACTGGCAGTCGAGCTTCGGCGGCCCAGCCTGGACGAGGGTCAGCGACGGTCAGTGGTATCTGCACCTGTTCGCCCCGGAGCAGGCCGATCTGAACTGGACGAACCCCGAGGTCGTGGCCGAATTCGAGGACATTCTGCGGTTCTGGCTCGATCGCGGCGTCGACGGCTTCCGCATCGATGTCGCGCACGGTCTCGCCAAGGATCCGGACCTCGCCGATCTCGTCGGTGCCGCCGACGATCTGCGCCGCACCGGCACGCATCCGCATTGGGACCGTGACGAGGTCCACGACGTCTACCGGGGTTGGCGCCGGATCATCGATCAGTACGCCGGCGACCGGGTCTTCGTCGCCGAGGCCTGGGTGCCCAACCCGTCGCGGTTCGCCCAATACCTGCGGCCCGACGAGCTTCACACCGCGTTCAACTTCGACTTCTACAACGCCGGTTGGGATGCGACCGCGATCCGGAAGGTCATCGAGCACACGATGATCGAGCTGGCCACCGTCGGAGCGACCCCTACGTGGGTGCTCGCCAATCACGACGTACAACGCACGCCCACCCGGTTCGGGGGTGGCGAGCTGGGTCTTCGACGGGCGAAGGCGGCGACCCTGCTCATGCTGGCGCTGCCCGGTGGCGCCTACCTCTACCAGGGCGAGGAGTTGGGTCTCGAAGAGGTGCTGGACATCCCGGCGGAGCTCCGTCTCGATCCGGTCTTCCGGATGACGGGCGGCCGTCGGCTCGGTCGCGACGGGTGTCGAGTGCCGCTCCCATGGTCTGGCACGGAACCGCCGTACGGCTTCGGCCCGTCCGGCACGCCGTGGCTGCCCCAGCCGGCGACCTGGGCGCCGGTCACCGTGGCGGCCGAGGATGCCGATCCGGCATCGACGCTCTCGTTCTACCGGCGCGCCCTTCGGATCCGGCGCGACACGGTGGCATCCGCCGACGCGGCGATCGAATGGATCGACGCGGAGGACGGCGTGCTCGCATTCCGGCGCGGTCGCGACGTCATCGTGGTCGCCAACGTCAGCGACGCACCCGCCGCCCTGCCCGACGTGGTGGCGGGCGACGCTCCGGTGATCAGCAGCGCGGACGCGACACCGGGCACGATTGCCGCGAACGCGACCGCCTGGTTCGTCAAACGCGACCGGTAGTCCAGTCCGCGTCACCGATCGGGCCGTCAGCGCCTCATCAGCGCGAACACCCCCCAGCCCAGCAGGTCGCGGGCATACCGCGCGTAGTCAAGCGGCGCCCGGCTCAGTTCGGCCCGCAGTTCCACTGCAAGATCATCGGTTGGATGCGTATCGAGGAACGTCCGAATGTTGAGCCATTGCGCGGCCGAATAACGATCCCAGCTGTCCTCGTCGGCGAGGACCATCTCGACAACGTCATAGCCGGCCTCACCGAACCGCGCCACGAGACCGGGCAACGAGTCGAAGTCGTCGGCCGATCGAGCGTGGCACGCCTCGACGGCCTCCTGGCTCGGCGGATCGGCCCGCCAGAACGGCTCCCCGATCAGCATGATGCCGCCGGACCGAAGGCTGCGTTCGAGGAGGGCCATGGTGCCGCCCACCCCGTTGCCGATCCAGGTCGCGCCGACGCAGGCCGCGATGTCGACCGGCTCGTCGGACACGTACCCGGCGGCGTCGTCGTGCACGAACCGCACACGGTCCGCGACCCCGAGTTCGGCGGCGCGTTTGCGGGCTTCGGCGAGCGAGATCGTGCTGATATCGACGCCGACGCCGGTGACGTCGTGGTCGCGCGCCCAGGTGGCGAGCATCTCGCCCTTACCGCAGCAAAGATCGAGGATCGACATTCCGGTACGGAGACGGATCGCTCGACCGAGCGCGACCAATTTCTCTGACGTGAACGGATCGATGATCCGGTGGCTACTGTAGCGAATCGTGTATATGCGTGGCAGATCCACTTCGGTGATTCCTGACGTGTGAAGGACGGGTCGTCTGGACAGGACGGAGACGGACGCCGTCGACACGCATCAAAACACCTTCTCGCACGCTGGATCGCTCGGGATCAGAGCTGATCGGAACCGTAACCACGGGCGTTCACCCGAGCAAGCGGATTAGTGCGAGCACGTCGCGTGACACGGGCAAGTGATGACCTGCTGGCTCGCCACAACAAGCACCAACGCGGTGGCCTCGCGACCCGCAGTAGTCGCCGTTTCTGCGGTCTACGGGCGGCTCCGGCCCAGTGCCGGTCGCCACTGCACGATCTCGCGGTCGTAGCTGCCGTCGCGGATGTCGCGAAGCGCGAACGCATATCCCGACTCGACCGCGCGCGACATCATCTGCAGCACCGGATGCGGAGCGCCAAGATAGCCCCATCGGGACAACTCCCGCCCGACCGCGTATTCGACCTCGCGCCGGGAGTACGCGTGGCGCATGGCGTAGTCGTGAAGCTGGTCGATCGCCTCACACCACGAATCGACCTCGTATGCGGAGAAGCCCTGATCCATGGGCATCAGTATCCCTGGGGGTCGTCACCGGCGGAAGCAGCCTGGTGGATGCCTCCTCCTGTCGTGTCGTATCGGCTCGGGACCAGCAGGTCAGCGCTTCGGAACGGCTCGTTCGGGGCGCGACACGCCCAGGCCGACCGCGACTACGACGATCATGTCGCTATCTGCCACAACCACCCCGCTGGCCCGCATCATGCATGCGATCCGTGGCCGCTGTCACCGACGGCAGCGCGGCATCAATCTTCTAGCCGGGCGGTCTCGCCGGGTCGGTCTCGCGGGTCGGTCTTGCCGGGTCGGTCTCGCGGGTCGGTCTCGCCGGTCGGCCTCGCCGGTCGGCCTCGCCGGGCGGTCTCGCCCGGCGGTCCCGGCTTGTGGTGAATCGGGCGACATCTCCGATACGACCGCTTCTGCCCCGCTTGCCGTGGCTAGGCTGACGGATATTAGCGATCTTCGGGGGGCGATGACACATGCGGCTGCCAGTGACGGTGGGTGATCTGGCCCGCATCGCCCTGACGATCTCCGCCGATACCCCTTGTGCCGATCTCGACATGACCTTTCGCGGCGACACAAACCTCTCGTGCGTCGCGGTCAGCGATGGCGAGCGTCTCGGGCTCGTCATGCGCGACGCGTTTGGGCAGATGATGTCCGGGCCGTTCGGTTACGGGCGCACGTTGTGGGCGGGCCGGAGTGTCCGGGAGATCACCGACTGGGCGCCGCTTCGCGTGGCGGCCGATTCCATGGTTCCGGCCGTCGCCAACCGGATGCGGACCCGCCCGGAAATCCATCGGTACGACGACGTGCTCGTCGATGTCGACAGCAGCACCGTCGGCCACGCGTCGGCGGCGGATCTCTTCGACGGCCTCGCCCAACAGTTTGCGTACCGCGCGATCCACGACGATCTCACCGGCCTGGTGAACCGTACGCACTTCTTAGAGTTGCTCGGCACCATCTGTGCGGACTTCCGGGACAACCGGGTCATGCTGGCGCTGATCGACCTCGATGGCATGAAGCGGATCAACGACACGTACGGCCACACCGTCGGCGATGCGGTGTTGTCACGCGTGGCCCGCCAACTGACCAACGCCGCACGGGTGGGCGAAGTCGTCGCCCGACTCGGCGCGGATGAGTTCGTCGTCCTGACGCGGACCTCGCGGCGTGGCTCGGCCACGGACGCGGCGCGCGAGTTCGGCCAACGCTTCCTCCTCACGATCGGCGCCCCGAGCGACGCGCGGGTTCCGGAGGGACGGCTGACCGCAAGCGTCGGCGTGTCGGTGTCCGGCGACCGCGCCGACCCGACGACGCTTCTGTCCGAGGCGGACATGGCGATGTTCACGGCCAAGCAGGCCGGCGGCGGGCGGGTGCACGCGACCGCGGACGTCGAGGCCGACCTCGCCATCGGCGTCGACCTCGTCGACCGAACGGTCGCGCAGGCGATCGAGAGCGGCGAGATGCGGGTGTGGTATCAGCCGATCGTGCGGATCGCCGACCGGTCCCTCGTCGCCATCGAGGCGCTGGTCCGGTGGGCGCATCCGCGCATGGGCCTGCTCGCGCCGGACCGGTTCCTGCCGGGTGCCCGGCGGGCCGGCCACCTTCCCGATCTGGATCGGTGGGTGTTTGCTCGCGCCTGCGCGGACATCATGGAGCTGGACCGGCGGCTCGGCTCCCGTGCCCCGGCGCAGATCGCGGTGAACATCTCGCCCTCGACGCTCGCCGCCGACTTCGATGAACTCGTGATCGCGGCACTGGCCGAGACCGGTCTCGCCGCCTCGCGACTCATGGTGGAACTGCCCGAGGGCGCGAGTCTCGACACTCTGAACGCTGCGACGCGCGGGCTCGATCGATTGCGCCAACTCGGCGTCGGTCTGGTGCTCGATGACATGGGTGCCGGGTCGACCAGCCTTCGGCACCTGTCTGCGCTGACCATCGGCGGGCTGAAGATCGACGCGACGTTCGTTAACGGCATGATCCACAATCCGCGCGATTACACCGTGGTGAAACTCCTCGCGGACCTCGGGCGTGGCTTGGACCTACCGGTGACGGCGGAGGGCGTGGAATCGCTCGAACAACTGGCCGCGCTGGCCGAACTCGACGTCGAATACGCGCAGGGGTATTACCTCGGTCGCCCGCAGCCGCTCGACCTTCTGGCCAACCGCATCGTCGACGTCGGGTCAAAGGTCAGCTAGACGCGTAAAGTCCGAGTCGTCGGGCAGATGCATGCATCGTTCGAGACGCCCGTCGCGGCGGGATGAGGTTCCGGTGGCGACGGGTACGCTCGTCCGCGTGGCCGTTCCCGACCGTCACCGCGGTGTCGACGAAGCCTTGGCGGACGCGATCCGGTCGGCGCAATACGGTGACATGCTGGCGATGCACGATGTGCTCGACGCCGTCGCCGAGCCGGTCCGACGGTGGTGTGGACCGATCGCGCTGCAGGACTCGGCCGACGCCGTCCAGGAGACACTCGTGATCGTCTTGCGGCGGTTGGGCGAGCTTCGCGAACCGGCCGCGTTGTTCGGTTGGGTCCGTACGATCGCGGTCCGGGAGGCGATTCGGGTCGCGCGTCATGCGGCTCGGACGGTGCCGTACGAACTCGATGACATTCCGGCACCGGGCGATCCGGCGCTGACCGTGGAGGTGCACGATGTCCTCGCCCAGTTGTCGCCAGAGCATCGCGCTGTGTTGATGCTTCGGGACATGGACGGGTTCGACGAGCCGACCGCCGCCGCGGTGCTGAGCGTGCCCGAGGGCACCGTACGGTCTCGTTTGTTTCGCGCGCGGCAGGCGTTTCGACGGCTGTGGCAGGCGGACGGAGGTGCACGGTGACCTGGCCGGTGGGTGAATTCGACGAGTTGCAGCGGCTGCGGGTCCTGCACGCCGCGATGCCCGGCACGATGTTGGCGGAGACCGTGCTGCGGGCGCCGCTTTCTGACGTGTGGTCGGTGTTGGACGACGTGGAGACCGGATTTCCGGGGCTGGTCCCGGACGTACGCTCCGTCCGGGTCGTCGACCGCGACGGCGAACGGCTCCGAGTTCATGTGCGCGGCCGATCCGGTCTCCGCGCACCATTTGACATGGTGCTGCGGCCCGGATGGTGTTTGATGCAGAGCCGTTTCCTGGTTTTCGGCATGGCGGCCGTCGCCGACGGCGAGTCGACCCGATTCGGCTACCTCGCCGGACTTCGGGTGCCCGGCCGGCGGCTGATCGCACCATTGCTGTCGCGCTGGCAACACCGGCTGGCGCGTACGACGCTGCGACGCTTCGAGGATCGGTTCGGCGGCCGTCACCGCTGAGATGTGACCGTCGTCACTGGAGTCTACAGACGCCGCCGCTCCTCTACCGGTTATGCAGATAAGTCATATCGCGGCCATCGTGGTCGCCAGTGTGCTCGGCCTCGATGCCCTCATCCACGTCTACTGGTTGACCGGCCGGGTGTGGCCCGCGCGCGACACGCGGGCACTGTCACAGGCCGTACTCAACGCGGACGTGCCATTCACACCGCGCGTCCTCCTGCCTCTCGTCCTCGTCTTGACCATCGGCGGCACCGCGGTGCTCGCACGCGCCGATCTCGTCCACACCGGACTCCCCTCCTGGGTGTTGGCCGCGTCCGCCGGCGCGGTGGCTCTCGGCCTGCTGGCGCGTGGATTGGCGGGCGTCGCGTGGATCGTTGGGATCGGCGCCTCCCGCGAAACGCCGTTCTACTGGCTCAATCTCACCGCGTACACGCCGGTCTGCCTGGTCTTGAGCGTCGCAGCCGGCATCGTCGCGATGCACCCGGGCACGGCATGAGCGCCGGCCGTCCACGGTGAACCCGCCACGCGCGGCCTTTCGTCCTTTCTGCCAGCCCATTGGACCTGAAAACCGGAGGCTCAACGTGGGTACGAAACGACGAGCCGCCTGGCGGGTGGTAGTTGTGCTCGTGGCGGCCCAGCTCTCCACTGGCGGCCAGTTCCCGCAGTAGGCGCGGATCCATTCTCGACATCCACGGAGATGCGTCGAACAATTCGAGTTAATGGCTCGCGGGCGACGCTTGGCTCCGGAGCATTCCGGGTAGTGCGATCGCCGTACGACCCGGCCGGTCGAGCTCGTGGCCGGGCGCATGGTTGACGTCCGGATCTCTCAGGGCGAACGGTGGTGACGGTGACCGGCGACAGCGTAGACGCGGCGGACGCACTGACCGCCGCGATTGCGGCCGCGCGTGACGGCGACGATGACGCGTTTCGCACGGTTTACCGCCTCGTGCAGCCGTCCCTTCTACGCTATTTGAGCACATTGATCCGCAGAGATGCCGAGGACATCGCGTCCGAGGCATGGCTGCAGATCGCGCGAGATCTGCAGAGCTTTCACGGTGACGGAGACGCGTTCCGCGGTTGGGCCGCCACGATCGGACGCCATCGCGCCCTGGACCACATCCGCTACCACCAGCGCCGGCCAGCGGCCGCGGTACCGACCCAGGATTTCGCTGATCGAGCCGCCGATGACGACACCTCGATCGATGCCGTCGATGCGCTGGGTAGCGAGCGGGCGTTGTCACTCATTCGGTCGCTGCCCGCAGACCAGGCCGAGGCGGTGCTGCTACGAGTGATCATGGGTCTGGACGCCCAGACCGCCGCGCTCGTCCTGGGAAAACGGGCCGGCGCCGTCCGCACGGCGTCCTATCGAGGTCTTCGGCGCCTCGCGGCGCTCCTGACCGAGCCGGAACCGACCGACGCGGATCGGGCGCCGAGACGTACAGTGACACCCACGTCCACGTGGACGCTGAAAGGTACGACATGAGTACCTGCCACCCACGCCGGGTCACACGTGAATCAGCGGAGCGGACCCTCGCCGGCCTCGCTCACGGATCGCCGCGCCGTGACGGGGCCGTCGCTGAGGTGTTGTTGGCACTCGTCGCACCGCCGCTCGACCGGGAGACCGCCGGCGAGCGTCAAGCGCTGTCGGCACTGCGGACGGCGCGTCAAAAGCCGATCGCGGTGCGCCGGACCGGCACATTCGGACGACGCTTCCGGCAGTTCGTCGCGATCAAGGTCGCGGTCGCCGCGGCTGTTCTCGCGGCTAGCGGCGTAGCGGTCGCCGCCGGCTCCGGCGATCTGGCGCGCGCGCTGAGCGGTGGCACGGAGCGCTCCGCGTCGCGACCACCGGCTGCCGCACATGGGCCGGGCGCGCCCGATCAATCGGCGTCCCGTTCCGCAAGCCACGGTACGGCGCCGGTCGGCCCAAGTCCTGCGCCAGATGCGTCGATGGCGACGCTTACCGCCAGCTGCCTGGAATTCGAAGCACTCACCTCCGACGGCCACGACACAGCGCTGCGCGGCAAGGCGTTCGCCGACCTGGTCCAGGCAGCACACGGCCGCAGCCGGATCTCCGACTTCTGTGCCGTGCTGCTGACCGGTGGCTCGCCCGGGCCACATGCCCCGTCGGGATCGGCAGAGGCTCCGAGTCACCCCACGCCCCCGAGTCGCACGGCACACCCGAGCCACCCCGCACACCCGAGCCACCCGAACTCGTACTTCGACCGACAGCGGCTTCCTGACACTGGCCGGCACGCCCGACCCGGCCTCCACGTCTGACACCGGCCTCCACGTCTGACACCGGCCTGCACGCCCGACACTGGCTTCCATGCGCCCCACCGCCTCGACCAGCGGTCCCGAGCGCCGGTGACACGAGCGATGCCCGCGGCGCTGTTCATGGTGAGCCGGCGACCCCGCTGCGTTCGACGACTCGCAGGTCGGCCGGTCCCGCCGGCGGCCGCCCGCGAGGCGTGCCCAATCCACGCACGAGGACGTACTCGAAATGGAATCGTACAAAATGGACTTCCATGTCACCGTGACGGATCGGGCCGATGCGATCGTCGTACGCCTGGCCGGGGAACTTGACATGGCAACCGCCGAGCGCGCCCTTGACGCATTGCGAACGACCGACCTCAGCGCCGCGCGCTCACTCGTAGTAGATCTTGCTGACGTCAGTTTCTGCGACTCCTCCGGGCTGCGGCTCCTCCTGCATCTGCGCCAGGCGATGGTCGAGCACGGCGGTGGCTTCGACGCGGTCGGCGCGCACGGCATCGTCGCCAGCACAATCGACGTGACCGGACTCACTGAGGTTCTGCACGTGCCGCGCGGCCACGACATGTCTGGGGGACCTGGCCGTTGAAACCAACCCGGCGACGTGACAAACGACGATTTCGCGCGTCGATCCCCCAACAACTGGGTACGGCTCTCTGATGCACCCGGGACAGACGCTTGCCGGCCGCTACCGGTTGGACGAACAGATCGCCACCGGCGGTATGGGCGAGGTATGGCGCGCGACGGATGGCGTACTCGGCCGTACCGTCGCGGTGAAGATCCTGCGCGCCGACCGATCCGTCGACGCCTCCTTCGGCGCGCGGTTCCGGGCCGAGGCACGCACGCTCGCGACGTTGCACCATCCCGGGGTCGTCGACGTGTACGACTACGGCGAGATCTCATCCGGTCCGGGCTCGCCTCAGATGGCGTACCTCGTGATGGCGTACGTCGACGGTGAGCCGCTGTCCCACCGGATGAGCACGTCGGGGCGCCTGTCCCCGCAGGCCACCATGTCGATCGTGTCCCAGACGGCGGACGCGCTCCATGCCGCCCACGCCGCGGGCATCGTCCACCGGGACGTGAAGCCCGGCAACGTCCTTATCGACGCCGAGGATCGCGTCATTCTGGTGGATTTCGGGATCGCACATACCGCGGACACCGAAGGACTGACCGGCGTGCGCGACGTCCTTGGCACGGCTCGCTACATGGCGCCGGAGCAGGCCACCAAGCAGACCCTCACACCGGCGACGGACGTGTACGCGCTCGGCGCGCTCGCCTACGAATGCCTGGCCGGTACGCCGCCATTTCCGGGCAACGACGTCATCGCCGTGGCCATGGCACATGTCTATGACGAGCCGCCCGCGTTACCGGCCGATATTCCGGCGGCCGCGCGGGATGTGGTAATGACGGCACTGGCCAAGGATCCGGCG
>DATCXD010000591.1:0-5576 GCA_036566005.1 Micromonosporaceae bacterium
CTTCGCCGTCACCGGCGGCGCCGTGGACGGCATCGAGCGCGTGCTCGGTGCGCACCTGCGGCCCGGTGACCGGGTGGCCGTCGAGGACCCGGGCTGGGCAAACCTGCTCGATCTGCTGGCCGCGCTCGGCCTGCGCCCGCAGCCGGTACCAGTGGATAGGGACGGGCCGACGGTGGTCGGCCTGCGGAGGGCGCTCGCGGCCGGATCGCGGGCCGTGGTGGTCACGACGCGGGCACACAATCCGACCGGCGCGAGCGTGAGCGCCGACCGGGCCGCTGCCTTGCGAGCCGTCCTGGCCGAGCATCGTGACGCGCTGGTGATCGAGGACGACCATGCCGCCCAACTCTCGGCGCAGCCGCTGCATGCGCTGGCCGGCGCGACGACGTCATGGGCGTTCATCCGGTCGACCAGCAAGCCATACGGCCCCGACCTGCGCGTCGCGCTGGTCGCGGGCGATGCGACAACCATTTCCCGGGTACGGGGAAAGCAAAGCGTCGGCACCGGCTGGGTCTCGACCGTGTTGCAGCGGCTCGTGCTGGCGCTGATGACCGATCCGTCGGTCGCAAAGCTCGTCGACGGTGCCCGCGATTCCTACGAGGAGAGACGCGAAGCCCTGGTCACGGCGCTGGTCGCGCGGGGTGTGCCGGCGCTCGGGGCCAGCGGCATCAACGTCTGGGTTCCGTTGCCGGGCGGTGACGAGACGGCGACCGTCGCGCGGCTGCGCGATGCCGGCTACGCGGTGGCTCCCGGCGCACTGTACCGACTCGCGTCGCCGCCGGGCGTACGGATCACTATCAGCCTGCTCGACGTTGACGGCGTCGACGCGCTCGCCGATGCGGTGGCCGACGCTGTCGCCGGCACCCCCGGACGGCCCGGCGCGTGAGGCGCGGGCTGGTCGCCGACGGGTGCGACCTGCCAGACTCGGTCACCATGGAGCAGCACCTCTACGAACCTATCCACGAAGAGTTCCGCGCGATGGCCGCGGCCTTCCTCGACCGCGAAGCCGTCCCGTTCCACGACCAGTGGGAGCGCGACGGGATCGTCGACCGCGACGTGTGGCGCAAGGCGGGCAAGACCGGCCTGCTCGGGATGGACGTGCCGGAGGAGTACGGCGGTGGCGGCCAAGCGGGCGACTTTCGCTTCCACTGCGTACTGCTCGAAGAGATCATCCGCTCGGGCTGCTCCGGGCTCGGCTTCGGCCTGCACAACGACGTGGTGGCGCCCTACCTCACCGACCTCGCGACCGACGAGCAGAAGCAGCGCTGGCTGCCCGGCTTTTGCGACGGCAGCATCGTCACCGCGATCGCGATGAGCGAGCCGGGTGCGGGCTCCGACCTCGCCGGCGTACGGACGAGTGCGGTTCGCGACGGCGACGAGTTCGTGCTCAATGGACAGAAGACATTCATCACCAACGGGGAGATGGCCGACCTCGTCATCGTCGTGGCCAAGACCGACCCGTCGCGCGGCGCGCACGGCGTGAGTCTGATCGCGGTCGAGTCCGGTACGGCCGGCTTCACCCGCGGCCGTCGCCTGCAGAAGGTCGGGCTCAAGGCGAACGACACGGCCGAGCTGTTCTTCGACGACTGTCGCGTTCCGGCCGCCAATCTGCTCGGCAGCGAGAACCGGGGCTTTTATCACTTGATGGCGAACCTGCCTCGGGAACGGCTGTCCATCGCGGTCGGCGCGGTGGCCGCGGCGGAGAACGTCCTGGCGATGACGGTCGACTACGCGCGCACGCGCGAGGCGTTCGGCCAGTCGATCGGTTCGTTCCAGCACAATCGCTTCCTGCTGGCGGAGCTCGCCACCGAGGTGACGATCGCGCGGACGTTCCTCAACCACTGCGTGCGCGAGTTCAACGCCGGTCGGCTCACCGCCGTCGACGCGGCGAAGGCGAAGTGGTGGACTACCGAGTTGCAGAACAAGGTGGCCGACCGGTGCGTCCAGCTGCACGGAGGCTACGGGTTCATGCTGGAATACCCGGTCGCGAAGGCGTGGCTGAACAGCCGGGTCACCACGATCTACGGCGGCACGACCGAGGTGATGAAAGAGATCATCGGGCGTGACCTGAAGCTGTGAGATGCCGGCGGGCGTACGTCACCGGGGCGGTAGCCTCGGTGGTCTAGCGGGGTCCAGCTAGCGGCAGGGGGACGGCGTGCGACTGAGCGACTTCTGGCAACGCCTGGAGGCGACGTTCGGTGCGACGTACGCGTCGAGTGTCGCGTCCGATCAGGTGCTGGCCGAGTTGGGTGGCCGGACGGTCAACCAGGCGCTGGAAGACGGGGTGCCGGTGTTGACCGTGTGGCGTGCGGTGGTCACCACCTACCCCGATCGGGTGCCCGCCCGCCTCCACTGATGCTCTTCGGCGTGTCTTCGCTTGCATCGAACACATGTACGGGTATTGTCCACAAGGCGTACTTGTCCACAGGGAGTGCGTGGCGGTAGATGCGTTCTGTCGGACCGACCGCCTAGCGTGGGCGCAGTGAAGAACTCAACCGCGAAGTCCGGTAGATCAACAGGGGTGGCAGCCATGGCAGGTGCGGTGCCAGACCGCGAGAAGGCACTCGACCTCGCGCTCGCACAGATCGACAAGCAGTTCGGCAAGGGCTCGGTGATGCGTCTGGGCGAGCGCCCGACGATCCCGATGGCCGTGATCCCGACCGGCTCGATCGCGCTGGACGTGGCGCTCGGCATCGGTGGGCTGCCGCGCGGTCGGGTCGTGGAGGTCTACGGACCGGAGTCCAGCGGTAAGACGACGGTGGCGCTGCACGCGGTCGCCAATGCGCAGGCGGCCGGCGGGATCGCCGCATTCATCGACGCGGAGCACGCGCTCGACCCGGATTACGCGCGGGCGCTCGGCGTCGACACCGACGCCCTGCTCGTGTCCCAGCCGGACACCGGTGAGCAGGCGCTGGAGATCACCGACATGCTGATCCGGTCCGGTGCGATCGACGTCATCGTGATCGACTCGGTAGCGGCGCTCGTGCCGCGGGCCGAGATCGAGGGCGAGATGGGCGACAGCCACGTCGGCCTTCAGGCACGCCTGATGAGCCAGGCGCTGCGGAAGATCACCGGCGCGCTCAACAACACGAATACCACCGCGATCTTCATCAACCAGTTGCGGGAGAAGATCGGCGTAATGTTCGGATGCTTCTCCTATGCCACGCGCGTCACGCTGGCCGACGGCACACAGGAGAAGATTGGCAAGATCGTCAACCAGAAGATGGATGTCGAGGTCCTCTCGTACGATCCGGAGACCAACCGCATCGAGCCACGCCGGGTGGTGAACTGGTTCAACAACGGATCCGCCGAACGTTTCCTGCAGTTCACCGTCGCGAAGTCGGGGGGCAACGGACGGGCTCAGTTCGCCGCGACGGAGAACCATCTCGTCCAGACGCCGGGCGGTTGGCGTGAGGCGGGCGAGCTGATCGCGGGTGATCGCGTCATGCTGGCCGAGGCTCAGCGTCTGAGTTCTCAGCAGTGGCAGGTAGTGCTCGGTTCCTTGATGGGAGACGGGAACCTTTCGCCGAATCGACGCGATCGCGCGGGTGTGCGCTTCCGGCTCGGCCACGGTGCCAAGCAAGCGGCCTACTTGGACTGGAAGGTGTCGTTGCTCGGCAACATCGAGCACAGCCGGCGGGTCGATGCCCGCGGCGCGGCTTTCGCTGACTTCACCCCGCTGCCCGAGTTGGATGAGCTGCACCGAGCGGTCTACCTAGGAGACGGCAAGAAGCATCTGAGCTGGGATTACCTCAAGGCGCTCACGCCGCTCGCGCTCGCCGTCTGGTTCGCTGACGACGGCTCGTTCACGCTGCGATCCAGGGGTCTGCAGGCACGCACCGTCGGTGGCAGCGGCCGCGTCGAGATATGCGTCGAGGCGATGAGCGAGGGCTCCCGCGGCCGACTCGTCGAGCATCTGCGCGACACATATGATCTCGACGTCAAGCTCAGCGCCCGCGGCGCTCGTCACATGACGTATGTGCAATTCACGACGGCCGCGTCCGGCAAATTCTTGGGGCTTATCGCGCCATACGTGTGCGAGTCGATGGACTACAAGCTGCTGCCAGGCCTGCGGGGCCGGTGTGTCGTGAAGCCGGAGTTCGTCGAGGCCGAGCTGAGGCTCGTTCCGGCCCGAATCATCGATGTGCACGTCAAGCCGGCGACGCGATCGATGAACCGGTTCGATATTGAGGTCGAGGGCTCGCACAACTACCTTGTCGACGGTGTCATGGTCCACAACAGCCCGGAGACGACGACCGGCGGTCGGGCACTCAAGTTCTACGCGTCGGTCCGCCTGGACGTCCGGCGCATCGAAGCGCTGAAGGACGGCACCGACGCGGTCGGCAACCGGACCCGCGTCAAGGTCGTCAAGAACAAGGTCGCGTCACCGTTCAAGCAGGCCGAGTTCGACATCATCTATGGTCAGGGCATCTCGCGGGAAGGCTCGTTGATCGACGTCGGCGTCGAGCAGGCGATCATCCGCAAGTCGGGCGCCTGGTATACGTACGAAGGAGACCAGCTCGGTCAAGGCAAGGAGAATGCCCGCAAGTTCCTCAAGGAAAATCCGGACGTCGCCGCCGAGATCGAGAAGAAGATCCTGGAGAAGCTCGGTGTCGGCGCGGCCGACGGCGCGGACGCCGCCAACTCGAGCGACATCATCACGGTCGACTTCTGATCGCCAATAGGTCAGGAGCCGCAACGGCATGCCCGCACGACGTGCACGCACCGGCCGGGGCTGGGACGCGAGTCCGCCCCGGCCTCGGCGTGACCGCAGCACGGCCGACGCGTCATCGGGCCGGCGGGGGAGCGATCGGGGTGCCAACGCCGCCCCCGCGCCCGCGGAGCCGTCCGACCCGTACGAGGTGGCTCGCGAGATCTGTCTGCGGCAGCTGTCATTTCGACCGCGGACCCGGGCCGAACTCGCCACGGCGCTGCGCAAACGGGGCGTAGCGGACGAGGTTGCCACGACCGTCCTCGACCGCTATGACGAGGTCGGCCTGATCGACGACGCGGCGTTCTCCCGGGCCTGGGTGTCCAGCCGGCACCACGGCCGCGGCCTGGCCCGGCGAGCGCTCGCCAACGAGTTGCGCCAACGTGGCGTGGACGCCGAGGTGGCCAGCGCCGCGCTGGAAGATCTCGATCCGGACACCGAGGCGGCGACCGCCCGTTCGCTGGTCGAGCGGCGGTTGCGCAGTATGGGCACGGCCCCACCGGAGATAGTCTTCCGCCGCCTTGTGTCGATGCTCGCCCGCAAGGGCTATCCGGCCGGCGTCGCGATCGGCGCGGTCAAGGACGCGCTCGCGGAGCGTGCCGCCACCAGCGAGCTTGCCGCCCAACTCGACGTCGACGAACTGGCCTCGGCCGACCTCGCCGACCTCGCGGCGGTCGATCCAGACGCGACGGCCCTCGATTAGGTCGGTCGACCTCGCCGACCTCGCGGCGGTCGATCCGGACGCGACGGCCCTCGATTAGGTCGGTCAACCGAGCCGACCTCGCGGCGGTCGATCGTGACGCGACGTCGCTCGATGAGGCCGGTCGACCTCGCCGACCTCGCGGCGGTCGATCCGGACGCGACGGCC
>DATCXD010000608.1:0-2321 GCA_036566005.1 Micromonosporaceae bacterium
CGGCGGCTGGAGCCGGTTTCGGTGCTCGTCGACCATCGCTTCCTCGATGTGCCCGAGCCACGGCTTGTGGTGCTCCGGGACGCGGTAGCGGCCGCCAGGGCCGTACGCATCCGCGTCGTCGATCCCGCTTAGCCCACGGACCGTCAGCGCAGCGTGTTTCCTAAGTTGTCGCACTGGCGCGGATGGGCTCCATGATTCGTGATCTTGCAACTCTAAGGATCTGAACATGGACCGGATAGGCGCGTGTTGCTGCAAGGTCACGGATCTTGACGGGTTCGGAGACCGTGCACGCGACGGCCGTGCACACGACTCAACGACGCTCCGGGAGCCGCGCTGGTCATGGATCAGTGACGACGACCACCATCGCCAGCGACGAAAACGGATATACGTGCCCGGTATACTTTTCGCGTGCTCCTCTGCGAAGACTGACCGCCCCGCACCGACCGACGTCACGGATGACCGGCCGGTGCTGACGTGTGTCCGCCGCCGTTTTGCCTTTCGAGAGTGAGCAAACCCCCGCCATGATCACGACCACCGCCCTGGAGCTTCGCGCTGGCGCTCGGATCCTGTTGTCCGAGGCGTCCCTGCGCGTGCAGCCGGGCGACCGCATCGGTCTCGTCGGGCGCAACGGTGCCGGCAAGACGACCGCCCTGAAGGTGCTGGCCGGCGAGGGTCAGCCGTTCACCGGCTCCGTCGAGCGTCGCGGGCCGGTGGGCTATCTGCCGCAGGACCCCCGTACCGGCGATCTGGACGTCACCGCCGCGAACCGCGTCCTGTCCGCGCGCGGCCTGGACACCATCCTGAGCGAGATGAAGGCCCTCGAGGCGCAGCTCGCGACCGACACCGACGAGCGGACGTTGCGCCGGTACGGCGCTCTTGAAGATCAGTTCGCCGGGCTCGGCGGGTACGCGGCGGAAGCCGAGGCGGCCCGGATCTGCGCGAACCTGGGCCTGCCGGACCGGATCCTGGCCCAGACGCTCGGTACGCTGTCGGGCGGTCAGCGGCGGCGCATCGAACTCGCCCGGATCCTGTTCCGCGACGCGGCGGCCACCGGCGGCGGCATCCTGCTGCTCGACGAGCCGACCAACCACCTCGACGCCGACTCGATCAGCTGGCTGCGTGGCTTCCTGTCGTCGCACAAGGGTGGCTTCATCGTCATCTCCCACGACGTCAACCTGCTCGACGCGGTCGTCAACAAGGTCTGGTATCTCGACGCGAACCGGTCCACGATCGACGTCTACAACGTCGGCTGGAAGACGTATCTGCAGCAGCGGGAGACGGACGAGAAGCGCCGCCGTCGCGAGCGGGCGAACGCGGAGAAGAAGGCCGGCGCGCTGATGGCGCAGGCCGACAAGATGCGCGCGAAGGCGACCAAGACCGTGGCCGCGCAGAACATGGCCCGCCGGGCCGAGCGGCTGCTGGACGGGCTGGAAGACGTACGGGCCGCGGACAAGGTCGCCAAGGTGCGGTTCCCGACGCCGGTCGCCTGCGGCAAGACGCCGTTGACCGCGCACGATCTGTCCAAGAGCTACGGCTCGCTGGAAATCTTCTGCGACGTCGACGTGGCCGTCGACCGCGGCTCCCGCGTCGCGATCCTCGGCCTTAACGGTGCCGGCAAGACGACGCTTCTGCGGATGCTCGGCGGTCTGCTCGACACCGACACCGGCGAGGTCGTTCCCGGCCACGGACTGCGGATCGGCTACTACGCGCAGGAGCACGAGACGCTCGACGTCGACCGTACGATCCTTGAGCACATGCGCAGCGCGGCCCCGGATCAGACGGATACGGATCTGCGGCGGATCCTAGGCGCGTTTCTCTTCACCGGCGATGACGTCGACAAGGTGGCCGGCGTGCTGTCCGGCGGCGAAAAGACCCGGCTCGCGCTCGCGACGTTGGTCTGCTCGGGCGCGAACGTGCTGTTGCTGGACGAGCCGACGAACAACCTCGACCCGGTCAGCCGGGAGCAGGTGCTCGACGCGATCGCGCGTTATCCGGGGGCGATCGTGCTGGTGACGCACGACCCCGGCGCGGTGACCGCGCTCAAGCCGGACCGGGCGATCCTGCTGCCGGACGGTGTCGAGGACGCATGGAGTGACGACCTGCTCGAACTCGTCGAGCTCGCGTAAGGCGAGCCTCGCCAGGCGCAACAGCGTGACCACAGCGTCACCAGCACCGCACGGATCACCACAACGTCGCCCGCACCGCCCGGATCACCACAGCGTCGCCCGCACCGCCTGGATCACCACGGCGTCGCCCGCACCGCCCGGATCACCACGGCGTCGCCAGCACCGCCTGGATCACCACGGCGGTGACGGCGCCGC
>DATCXD010000616.1:0-6218 GCA_036566005.1 Micromonosporaceae bacterium
GGCGGCGGCCGTCCGGAAGGCTTCGTCGTCGTCGACGACGAGCACCGTGATCGGTGTGCTCGCCCCGGCGACGTCGCCGTCCGGTACGTCGCGATCCGGTACGGCGCCGACCGGCAGCCGTACGGTGAACGTGCTGCCGACCTCCGGAGTGCTTTCGAGCTCGATCGTTCCGTCCAGGATCTGCACGAGTCGCCGGGCGTACGGCAGTCCGAGCCCGGTCCCGGTCGTGGTGGCCTGTAGCGCGCCGCGCACCTGGTGGAACTCCTCGAAAACGCGCTCCTGCTCGTCGCTCGGGATGCCGATGCCGGTGTCGGACACGGTCAAGGACACGTACCCGTCGCCGTCGTCGGTCGCGGTCATCCGTACGGTGCCGGACGGTGTGAACTTGATCCCGTTCGTCAATAGGTTACGCAGCACCTGCGTGAGCATGATCGGGTCGGTGTAGAGGGTCGGCACGTTGATCGGATCGTCGACGACGAGACTCGTCTCGGCGCTGATCGGCATCGCGCGCGACGTACCGCGCAATGAGGTGAAGATCCGTTGCAGATCGGTCGGCTCCCGACGCGGTTCGAGCCGGCCCGACTCGGCCTTCGCGAGGTCGAGCAACTCGTTCACCAGACCGAGCAGGCTGCGCGCCGACGCGTCGATGAGTTCGAGTTGTTGGGTCTGATCGTCCGTGAGCGGGCCCGACGACGGGTCACGCAGCAGTCGCGTTAGCCCGACGATCGACGTCACCGGCGATCTCAGTTCGTGACTCACGTTGCCGAGGAAGCGGGTCTTCGCCTCGCTGGCCGCTCGCGCCTGCGTCGTGCGCTGGTCGAGTTCGGCGTAGAGCGCGACGACACCCCGGTTGGTCGCTTCGAGTTCCTGGGACAGCTCGGTGTAGAGCGCCATCACGCCGCGGTTCGTCTCTTCGAGCTCGGTGTTGAGGCGCAAGAGGTCATCGCGATGTCGCTGCACCTCTTCCAATGTGGCCAGCAGTTGGCGGTTGTGTTCGGCAAGCTCCTCCATCGGCGTGCCAGCGCGAAGCTGGGCCACGTCGGCACGGATCGCCTCGATGTCGGCCGGCCGTAGGCCAACCGGTCCCTCCGGAACAACACGCCACATCGACACCGCCGTCTCGCCGGCGGTCCGGTCGATCTCCCAGCGATCCATGAGGCCCTTCGTCATTTGTACGTCCTCGACGAACCGGTCGTCGACCGTGCACGTCGCCCATGCGCGCAGTACCAGCGCGGATCGGGAGGCCCGCGGGCGGGCCGCACCGAGCGTGGCGGGAGGGTCAAGACCGATGGCGACTGTGACCTGACCGCAGGCGTCGAGCATCCGGCGACACACCTCGGACAACGCCGTCGCGGCGCGGATCTGATCCTGGCCGCCGAGGCCGAGCGCCGCGGCGACGGCGCGAGCCTGGCGCCGGACGGCGAACACTCCCTGCTCCGACGCGACGAGCGCGCTGACGAGCGGCGTTGCCACCCGCTCGGTGGCGGTGCCACCATCTGATCGGCCGGTTTCGCCGTCGCCCATGGTCGCCATCATGCCCTTGCCACGACAACCGACGCGTCGTCACGTCGTTTCGCGTGGTCCCGCAGCAGCGTCGCCGCGATCAACACCGGGGCCTGCCCGGCGAGGTCCGGATAGGCGGAAAGATCCCAGCGATCCGTCAGGCCGTCCGAGTGCATGATCACCAGGTCTCCCGCGACCAGCGGATAGGTGAATTCGCGGATGTCACGTCGCAGCTGCCCGACAATGCCGGGCAATGAGACCATCGCGCGCCGCTGCCCGCCGGACACGATCGTGCTGGAGATGTTGCCGATGCCGGCATAGCGGACGACGCCGTCGGCAACGTCGAGCTCGGCCACGGCGACGACGGACCCCCGGGTATGGCGCGTGCGCTGATGGAGACGCTCGAGAATGGTCGCCGGGTCGCCCAGCGGCGCGGCGATGAATTCGGACGTGACGGAATTGGCGGCCAACGCCGCGATCGGTCCATGCCCGAGCCCGTCGCAGACCATGACCTGCCGCCGCCCGTCGTCCGTCCGGGCGGCGTAACCGTCGCCGCAGACGTGTTCGCCGGCGACCGGTCGCAACGCGCCGGTGACCCAGGCGCGCGGCGGCGCCGATCCATCCCACAGCGTCGCGGCGATCACGGTGCCGGATCCCGGGCGTGAGTAAGCGTGCAGTTCGTCGGCCATCCGGGCCACGGCCCCGAGGCCGATGCCGAGCGTGTCCGCGGTCGAGACTCCGTCCCGGATCGAGTCGATCACATCCATCATGCCCGGCCCACGGTCGGTCGCGATGATCTCGAATCCGAGCCGATCGCCGCCACGACGCACTCGCATCATGACCGTGCCCCGGTCGGCGTGCCGGGCCAGGTTCGTGGCTAACTCGGTCGCGACAATGGCGAGATTGCCGACCGTTTTCGGCGACAGTCCGGCCTCGGTGGCCAGACCCACACCGGCACGCCGTACGCCGCCGGCCGTCGTCGGGTCGTCGACGTCGATCCAGACGGGCTCGCCCTCGTACGGCGCGGGTACGGTCATGACCGCGGCTCGGCGGCCGGGATGCGCGAGTGCGAGGACGCCAGCATGATCAACGCTCCCACTTGACCGCGGTCACCGATGTGCCGACCCCGACGTCGGTGACCAGCTCGAGCTCGTCCATCAGCCGCCGGGAGCCGGACAATCCCAGACCGAGTCCGCCACCGGTGGAATACCCGTCGGCGAAGGCGCGATCGACATCGGGGATGCCGGGTCCCTCGTCGACGAACGTGATCCGCAAGCCGTTGCGCCGGGCGTTGGTCACCGGCTGGACCTCGGCCCGGCCACCGCCACCGTGTTTGAGCGTGTTGCGGGCGAGCTCACTCGCCGCGGTCACGAGCTTGGTCTGATCGACGAGGCTGAGCTTCGTCGCGACGGCGGCCGCCCGGACGATCTGGCGGACGCGGACCACATCGTCGTCGCCGGAGATCTGTTGCACCTGAGCCGGGCCCGACGGCTCGGCATTGATCACGGCCGGTCCGCGGTGGCCGGCGGGTCGTCACCGGGATCGGGACGAGCGTCCGCCGGCACATCGGCGAATGCCTCGAGCCGTGCCCGGCGCAACAGGTTGAGGCCCAGCTCGACGTTGAGAGCCGTACGGACGCCACGCAGCGGCAGCCCTAGCTCGACGAGCGTAATGGCGACAGCCGGGCGCATACCGACGACGACGGTCTCCGCGTCGAGCACCTTCGACACCGCGGCGATCGTGGCGAGCATCCGGCCGGCGAACGAATCCACGATGTCGAGCGCGGTGATGTCGATGATCACGCCATGCGCGCCGGTCGACACGATGCGGTTCGCCAGATCCTCCTGCAGCGCCACGGCCAGCTGATCCTCGAGATCCACCTGGATCGAGACGAGCAGCACATCGCCCAGGGCGAGGACGGGTACGCGATCCATGCCGACCTACAGCGCCGGCCGGGTCGCGTGCCGGGCGATCTCGACACCGCTGGCGTGCAACGCGTACTGCAGCGCGTCGGACAGATTCGCCTTGGTCACGATCTCGCCGAACTCGATGCCGAGCGAGACGATCGTCTGAGCGATCTGCGGCCGGATTCCGGAAATGATGCACTGCGCACCCATCAACTGCGCGGCCATCACGGTCTTCAGGATGTGTTGCGCCACCTGGGTATCGACCGCCGGGACTCCGGTGATGTCGAGGATCGCGTAGGGAGAGCCGGTTTCGATCAGCATCTGCAGCAGCCGCTCCATGACGACCTGGGACCGCGCCGAGTCGAGTGTGCCGATCAGCGGAACGGCGACGACCCCGTCCCACAACTTGACGACCGGTGTGGACAGTTCGAGCAGTTGTTCCGACTGCTCGGTGATGATGGCATCACGCGCGTTGACGTACGTCTCGAAGGTGTGCAGACCGAGCTTGTCGACGAAGAGCGAGAACTCGACGAAGTCGCCGAGGCGAGTCGCGTTCGAATCGCCGAGCTCGTCCAGCAATGCGTCCTTCAGCGCGAAGACGCTGACCGCCGTCTCCGTCGCTGTGAATCCGTGTCGCGCACGCGAGCGCGATAGATCGGCGATGAGTCCGAGGAGGTCCGCCGCGGCCGGGGATTCGGTCGTCGACGCCCCGGCACCGAACGCGCCGGCCATCGCGTCGTAGATGTCCTCGAGTTGCTGGGCGAGCTCGGTCTTCGTCAGGCGACCGTGCATCGTGTCGCGCACGCCCTCGGTCCACTTTTCGAGCACCGCGTCGCGCCGTGCGACCATCACGGCAGCGAGTCGGGCCCTGGTCTCTGCGTCCATCAAGTAACCCACCTTCGACTCGCTGAATCGGTGCTACTGGCGCCGTGCACCCTGTGTGACCGCGGCATTCGTCACGTCGGAGCGACATTAGCGCACAGATCGTCGACCGCCCGGCCAACGTTGCGGTTGCGCAGTGGAGTAGCGACAATCGTGCTCGCGATCCACCACGGACTGCTCAGGCGTCACGCACGTGACGTTCGATCGACCGAGACCTCACGCCGGAGACGAGATGCCACTGAAGATCGTGCAGGCGGATCACGATGGCCGCCCCGTGCTCGCGGTGGGCGGCGATCTGGATCTCGTGACCGCCCCGCTGATGACCGATGCCGCCGGCGGGCTGATCGACGCTGGGGAACGCGATGTCGTGGTGGATGCTCGAGAGCTCGGCTTCTGTGACTCATCCGGATTAACGGCCTTTGTCCGGATCGCCAACCGGCTGGAGCCGAACGGCCGGCTCGCGATCGCGTCGCCACAGCCGATCGTCCGTCGGGTCCTTGAAGTCAGCGGTCTGATCGAGGCGTTCGTCGTCGCGGATTCGGTCGCCGACGCGGTCGAGCGGCTCGCCACAGCCTGACCTCCCGATCGGCTTGACGTCCGGACGGCACAGCCTGACGTCCCGAACGGACGGTTTGACGTGCCGAAGCGACCGTTCCCGACGCCGGGCGCGGCGGCGGATGCGACCGGGGTCCAACATGCGACGACGCCCCGCCGGCAAGTGCGCCATGGTGGGGCGTCGCCGGGCCTGTGGATCAGGCGCCGGGGGGTGGTGGCGGCTCGTCATAGACGCGACGCTCGGAAACCGTCTGCTCGTACGGACGTTGTGTGACCGGTTCCTGATACGTCTGGCGTTGGCTCACCATCCGGCCGGTGCCCCGGCGGTGCCAGAAGGCGAAGAACAGGATCACACCGGCCAGGCCGGCGAACATCAGCACCCAGCCGACTGCTTGCAGGTCCAGACCGGCGATATGCCAATGCACTGCGAAGGTCAGGATCGCACCGATCGCGATGAGGAAGATACCTACTCCTATACCCATGGTGCCGCGTTACCCGGTCGCGTGCAAAAGCAAACCGAATCGGCCCGCAATGGCGCGTTCATGACAGCGCGTCACCATTGGTCGATCGTCAGGATCTTGATCCGGCCGGACGCGCAGTCGATGGCACCGTCGCCGTGGCCGGCTCGGACCTCGATGCCGCTGGCCGGCGAACCGCTCAATTCAAATCCGAACCATCCGCCGGCGTTCGCGGTGCCCTGGTCGAGGTAGCCCTTGTCGTGGAATGACGTCATGGACTCGACGAACCCATCGACCTCGAGGCCGAACAGATGCTCGCGGAGTTGGTCGAGTGCGGCCGCCCCGTCACCCGGGCGGCCGCCGATCGGCCCTGACTTCGGGTCGCTCCAGCGGACGAACGCGTCCGCGGGCGCGAAATAGCGCGGCACGAGATCGCTCTTGCCCGCGTCGATGTCGCGGAAGAACGCGGCCAGCAGCGGTTCCGCGCCCGCGCCCGAACACGGCGTTTCCGGCGCTACGGAAGCCGGATTGGTGTCGGCCGCCCGCGCCGGCGTGACCCGCACCAGGTCGGGCGCACAGCCGGACAGGGCGAGCGCACCGCTTGCGGCCAGCAGGCCGGACATCGCGCAGATCGCAGCCGTCATGAGGGAACGCCGCTGCCTGCAGAAGCCGGTCACGTCGCTCGCCCCCGATGGGATGGCCGCTGGGCATGACGGTATCCCCGCCGGACCACCGACCGCGAGAGCCAGGTTGTCCGGTGCGGCTAGATCGGGCAGTCGGCTGGGGCGGGGGATGCCGTAGTCATGTCGCGGTCCGTCGGTGTCGCCGTCGTCATCGACCCACCGGTACGGAGTCGGAGACCGACCGCGAACAGGGCGGCGGCGAGCGCCGGTACGGCCGCGACCGTCCGGCA
>DATCXD010000642.1:0-2208 GCA_036566005.1 Micromonosporaceae bacterium
GCGCACCGAGTGGCTCGACGTGGTGGCCAAGGACGACCACGGGTTCATACTGTCCGGCCCGGACCTCAAGGACGTCAGCGGCTGGACGCTGGACCGTCCGCCGCACCACTTGGAAACAAGTGTGCCCGGTGTGTTTGTTGCAGGGGATGTGCGTGCCGAGTCCGCCAAACGGGTGGCCGCCGCCGTCGGCGAAGGATCGATGGCGGTCATGTTGGTGCACCGGTATCTGGCCGAAGCTTGATTGCCAGCGCCGCTGGCGGAGCATAGGAGAACGAGATGGGCGAGAAGTGCCTGCCTGGTGAGCTGCGATCGCTGTTTCTGTTCGAGAAGCTGAACGACACGCAACTGCAAACTCTCTGCGACAACGGGCACATCGCGGTGTTCGAACCCGGGCCGGTGTGCATCGAGGGCGACCCGGCGACCTGCTTCTATGTGATGCTCGACGGCGAGATCACCCTGTCGCGCCGGGTCGGCCCGGACGAGGTCGAGATCAACCGGACATCGCAGCGCGGCGTGTACGCCGGCGCCTGGTCGTCGTACCTCGGCGATCGGGTGCCGCAGGTCTATAACCAGTCACTACGCGCGATCGAGCCGACCCGGATGTTCGTGCTCGACGCCGGCGACTTCGTCTGGCTGATGCGCGAATGGTTCCCGATGGCGCTGCACCTGCTCGAGGGGCTGTTCTTCGGAAACCAGAACACTCAGCGTACGGTCGGCCAGCGGGAGCGCCTGCTCGCGCTCGGTTCGTTGTCGGCCGGCCTGACCCACGAGCTGAACAATCCCGCCGCCGCCGCCGTTCGGGCCACCTCGTCGCTGCGTGACCGCGTCGCCGGCATGCGGCACAAGCTCATGCTGATCGCCGACGGCAAATTCGACCGGGCCCAGCTCAAGGACCTGATGCAGTTGCAGGAGCATGCCGTCGATCTGGTGGCCAAGGCGCCCGAACTCAGCCCGCTGGACACCTCCGACCGGGAAGACTCGCTGACCGACTGGTTCGACGACCACGGGATCTCGGGCGGCTACGAGATCGCCTCGACGTTCGTGGCGGCCGGCGTCGACGTGGCGTGGCTCGACCAGGTGTCCGCCACGGTCGACGAGAGTGTGCTCGAAGGCGCCGTACGCTGGCTCAACTACACGCTCGAGACCGAGCTGCTGATGAACGAGATCGAGGACTCGACGAACCGGATCTCGAACCTCGTCGCCGCGGCGAAACAGTATTCGCAGATGGACCGCGCGCCGTTCCAACTGGTCGACGTGCACGAACTGCTCGACAGCACGCTCATCATGCTGAGCGGCAAGATCGGCAAGGACATCCAGGTCGTCAAGGACTACGACCGGGGCCTGCCGCACATTGCCGTGTACGCGGCCGAACTCAACCAGGTGTGGACAAACCTGATCGACAACGCCGTACAGGCGATGGATGGCGAGGGCACACTGACGATTCGGACCGGCCGCATCGACGACAGCATCGAAGTCGTCATCGCCGATTCCGGCCCAGGCATCCCGGACGACATCGTCGGGCGCGTCTTCGAGCCGTTCTTCACCACCAAGCCGGTCGGCCACGGCACCGGCCTGGGCCTGGACATCTCGTGGCGGATCGTGGTCGACAAGCACCACGGCGACCTGTCAGTCGAGTCGGTGCCCGGCGACACGAAGTTCCACGTACGCATCCCGATCCGCTCGACCGAGGAGCGCTCGTCATGACCGAGATCCCAGGCATCGACCCGACGGTGACACCCACCGGCCCCGGCTGCGTCGAGTGCGACGCGACCGGCGGTTGGTGGCTGCACCTGCGACGGTGTGCCGAGTGCGGGCACGTCGGTTGTTGCGACTCGTCGCCGAGCCAGCACGCAAGTGCCCACGCCGCCGCGTCCGGTCACCGCATCGTGCAGAGCTTCGAGCCGGGCGAGAACTGGTTCTGGGACTACGTGTCAGAGGACTACTACGACGGGCCGATGCTCGCCGATCCGCAGAGCCACCCGATCGAGCAGACCACACCGGGGCCGCGCGACCGCGTGCCGGCCGACTGGCGCCATCGCGTCCACTAGATGAACCGGATATCGCTGGCTGCGGTCACGCGATTCGACGGTCGTCTACTGCGGCGGGCGCTGCGTGCCGCCGTCGCCATCCCGGCCACCTTCGCGATCGGTTCCGAGCTCGTCGGCAATGCGCAGACGGCGACGTTTGCCGCGTTCGGCTCGTTCGCGC
>DATCXD010000654.1:0-2580 GCA_036566005.1 Micromonosporaceae bacterium
GGCGGCGGCCACCGGCGGCCCGGCTCCTTCCACGACAACTCCGGGGCCGACCACGAGTTCCGCTGCGGCCGTGACGACTGTCGCGGCGCGGCCAGCGACGAGCGTCGAACCACAAGCGACGACGAAGGCGCCGCCCCTCAACCGCCGGCGCTTAACCGGCCTCGACGGCATACGCGGCCTTGCGGCCCTCTTCGTCGTGGTACATCACAGCTATCTGTCCTCGTATCCGGGTTACCCCGCGATCACCGGACCGTGGTGGGCGAGCTGGTTCATCTACGGGCACTTCTCGGTTGTCGTGTTCATCGTCCTGTCCGGCTTCTCGCTGTCGGTCTCGGCGGCGCGGAACGGCTGGTGGCTCGGCGGAAAGGCGAAGTTCGCGAAGCGCCGGGCGTGGCGCATCCTGCCGCCGTACTGGGCCGCGCTCGCCTTCAGCCTGGCGATCGCCTGGGCCGTCCTGCCCCAGCCCGGCGAGGGCTCGCCGACAGTGAAGTCGGTCGTGATCAACGGCCTGTTGGTGCAGGACATTTTCGAGGCTCCATCGCCGAACGGTGCGTTCTGGTCGATCGCCGTCGAGGCACAGCTCTACATCGTCTTTCCGCTCATGCTTCTCCTACTGCGGCGGGGCAGCGCGGCCGTCATGTTGAGCGTGGTCGGATGCGCGGTAGCCCTCATCGGAATCCTGGCGCCGAGCATGCCGGTGGTGGAGGAACTGATGCGGCTCACGCCCCAGTTCGCCGTGCTCTTTGCGCTCGGCGTGGTGGCCGCCGGCATCATGGCGGGTTCCCCGTCCGCCCAACGCTTGCCGTGGCATTGGTTCGCCGCGTTCGCCGCCGTTCCGGTGTTCGCGCTGATCGACTTCCGGGGATCGATCTGGACCGTGGCTCATTTCTTCTGGGTCGACATGCTCATCGGCATACCGGTGGCGCTGCTGCTCGCGGCCGTCGCCACGGGTCACCCGGCGTGGCTGCTCAAGGCCCTCGACCTGCCGCCGATCCGACGACTCGGGTCGTTCTCGTACAGCCTCTACCTGATTCACGCGCCGATCCTGATCGTGGTGTCGACCAAGTTTGTCGCACCCCACCTGGGCACGGGATCCGCCGCGTTCCTGGCCACCGCGGGAATTGCCGGCACGATCTCGGTTGCCTTCGCGTGGCTGTTCGCGACGGTGTTCGAGATTCCGTTCCAGCGTCATCGCAGTTGGGAGGCGCTGCGCGGAGCCGCCCGTACCCGGATCCTGCGCGTGCGGGCAGTCACCGATCCATCGAACGCGCGACTGGTCGCGGCCGCCGCGATTGCCGAGCCGGTCAGCGAGCACGTCACGGAACCGCGAACGTCGGGCCGCTGATCTGATATCTAACAACGACGAGCGAGAACGACGAGGCGGTCGGCTCGAACCCAACGACCTTCAGAAAACGAGATGGTCAGCTATGATCTTCGACGCGACGTTGGCCGCATGGGACAATTCGCCACGCTGATACCGATCGATGAACTGATCGCGGTCAGGCAAACCGACGGCGGCTCGGATATCTTCCTGCATGCCCGTATCCATCGCCGGCGTCCGTACGTAGGAGACTTGCACCCGGGGATCCATCGCAGACTCGAGCGCGACCCCGTCGAGAAATCGTTCGGCGCCACTCTTGGTGGCGCAGTAAATCGACTGGCCGCCTTTCGCGACCTCCGCCGCCCGCGACGACACCAAGACGATTCGGGCCACGGCGCCGGGCGGCCGGGCTGCCAAGAATGAGTTGGTAAGCATGATGACGGACGTCAGATTGACGGCGATCGCGTGCGCGACGTCGTCTGGTCGAAGGTTGCCGACCGCCCCTAGGGGCGAGATCGTCGCCGCATTGTGAAGCAAGACAGCTGGCCGGTCACCAGCCGCCGCGAAAAACGTGCGGAAGGTATCTACGCCCGGAATGAGACGCGAGCCCAGGTCTGCGCAATGGAGTCGAAGCCGAGTTGGTTCCGCCGAGGCGAGCCGATGCTGCTCGGCGGTAAAGGTACGACCGATGGCCAGTACGTCGTCCCCGGAATCGACAAGTTGGTCAAGCAGCGCGGCACCGAGTCCGCGTGACACGCCAGTCAGGACAACACACCGGCCGGTGAATTCCACGCGAGGATGTTAATCGTCGAGCGAACCAAAGGCGATCAATTCGACGACAGAAAATCACATGAGACCGCGACCCAGGGACCGTGACCGACTCCCTGACAAATCTCGGCGGCGACGCCGCCAGGTCATTTTCCTGCGGCGCATGGCGGTGGCGAGGCGTACCGCATTCTTATATGAACTCATGGCGTCGTCTCCGGTGCGGCAACCGATTGACGAGGATGTCCGACCGCGGAGTCTGGCACCCCGGGCTCGTCGGCCCGCTCCGGGTCTGTGGCGCTGCGGCCAGCATCGCCGAGGAGCGTGGGCGCGCGGCCGGCGGCGCGTGCGGCGGCCAGCGAGTGGCGTCCCCGACGCCTCGACCCGATCAGATGCCGCGACACGATGAATGGCCGGACGCGGTCAGCCACCTCGCGGTCGGCCGCGATCAGCACAAGCGAACCCACAACCGTCGCGGCCGCGCCGGTGGCCAC
>DATCXD010000659.1:0-14137 GCA_036566005.1 Micromonosporaceae bacterium
GTCGCCGACGGCGTCCTGACGATGCCGACGGCCGCACTCCTCGCGAGCGGGATGCGCTAGGCACGACAGTGCGTACGTTGGGCATCGACCTCGCCGCCGCGCCTGCGCGTACGGCCGGCTGCGCCATGACCTGGCACCACGAAACGGCGCTAGGCGAGGTCTACCCGCCGCCGCTCGATGACGATGAGTTGCTGGGCCTCATGCGGAACGCCGACCGAGTCGGCATCGACTGCCCACTCGGATGGCCGGTCGCGTTCGTCGACGCGGTCACCGCGCATCGCGATGGCGCCGCCTGGCCAGGTCGCGGCGCGACCGATCCGGTCGCCTACCGTCGCCGTCTTGTCTACCGCCGGACCGATGAGATCATCGCGGCGACGGGGACGCGACCGCTGAGTGTCTCGACCGACCGGATCGGCGTGGTCGCCTTGCGCTGCGCGTTACTGCTCGACGCTTTCGAACCGCCGCTCACCACGACCGCCCTCGACCGATCTGGCGCTGGGGTGGTGGTCGAGGTCTACCCGGCCGCGGCGATGCGTCGCTGGGGACTCGCGACCGCCGGCTACAAGGCTGACCGGGCTCGGGCCACTCCGGCTCTAGCGGCGCTGGTAGATGCTCTCCGCGCGGCGGCACCGTGGCTGCAGCTGTCGACGGAGGCGTGGGAGCACTGCCGCCGTAGCGATCACGTTTTCGACGCGGTGGTCGCGGCGCTCGTGACGCGTGCGGTGGCTCTGGGTCTGACCGCCGGACCGGGCGCGGACGACGTTGCCATCGCCGCCGTCGAGGGCTGGATCCACGTACCGACTCACGATCTTGAGTATTTGATCTGATCCGTGCGGCGACCGGCGACCGGCGATCGGCGATCGGAACTGTACGGAAGTTGGGCGCTTCGAGGCCGCATCGACGGCCAAGTTCCGTACAACTCGCGCGCTTGCATCGACACGCCGACGCGCGCCGCCGCACCGACGCGCACCGACACGCACGACGCGCACCGACACGCCCGACGCGCACCGACGCACCGAAGCGCCGACACGCGGCGCATCCGTGCCCATCGCTGTGTGGTTTCGGCCGACAATGGTGAGGCAGCCCATTCCTATCGATTGAGGCAGACCATGAGCACCTGGGACATGATCAAGTTGGAGCGCACATCGTTTGCCGACGCATTGGCGAGCCTGCCTGCCGACGCGTGGGACGGACAGTCCCTCGCCAGTCGGTGGGCCGTGCGCGACGTCGTGGCGCACATGATCGCGACTGCGCAGATGACGCCGCCGACGTTCTTCGGGGCAATGATCGGCAGCGGTTTCAACTTCCAGACCATGACGGCCAAGAAGATCGCCGGCGTCAAGACCGGCAAGTCGGACGCCGAGCTCACCGAGACCTACCGCTCGCTCATCGACGCGCGGTCGGCACCGCCGGGTCCGGCCGCGACATGGCTCGGTGAAACGATCGTGCACGGAGAGGACGTCTTCCGATCGCTCGGCACGTACCGCTCGCATCCGGTCGAGCACGTCGTCGAGGTGGCCGACTTCTACAGCCGGTCGAACCTGCTGATCGGCGCGAAGAAGCGGATCGAGGGCGTGACGTTGCGGGCCACGGATACCGACTGGTCGCATGGCTCCGGCCCGGCGGCAAGCGGTCCGGCCATTGCGCTCGTGATGGCAATGACCGGTCGCAAGGCCGCGCTGGACGACCTCAGCGGTCCCGGCGTGGACGTGCTGCGCTCGCGACCGTAACGGCTCAACCGGCGCTCAGTTGCCGAGCGCCGTCGCGAATGACCCGACGGACCGGCCCCATGGCTCGACTGTGACTGGGCGGAGCCACGACTAGTCTGGCGATGCGTGACGGGCCGCTCGTGTTCGAGTCGGCGCGCGGCGAAGCGAGACGTCAGACGAAGCGAGACGTCAGACGAAGCGAGACGTGGGACGAAGCGAGACGTTGGGACGAAGCGAGACGTGGGACGAGCAGGGAGGGGCGATGGTGGACCTTGGTTGGCAGGTCGACGGCCCGGACGAGGGGCCGTTGCTCGTCATGGGTTCCTCGTTGGGCACGACGCGGGCGATGTGGCGAAACCAGGTCGAGCCGCTCAGTCAGCACCTTCGCGTGTTGTGCTACGACCATCGAGGCCACGGCGAGTCGGCGGTGCCGCCGGGGCCGTACACACTGGATGACCTGGGCGCCGACCTGCTCGAACTGCTCGATGTCGTCGCGCCTGGCGAGCGCGTGCACTATGCCGGCCTCTCGCTCGGCGGCATGGTCGGCATGTGGCTCGCGATCCATGCGCCCGAACGTGTCGGCCGGCTTGCGCTCGTCTGCACCTCGGCCCACATGCCGCCGGCCGAACAATGGACGACCCGGGCCGAGACGGTCCTGACCGAAGGCATGGAGGCGATCGCCGACGTCGGGATCGGCCGCTGGTTCACCCAGGCATTCGCTGAGCAGTCACCCGACGTCGTGGCCGAGGCTCGCGACATGCTTACGGGTACGCCACCGATCGGGTACGCCGGATGCTGCGCAGCCATCGGCGCAATGGATCAGCGGGCCGAACTGTCGAAGATCAGCGCACCGACGCTCATGGTGTCGGCGGTCGACGACCCGTCGACGCCGCCCGAGCACGGCCGGGCGATCGCTGATGCCGTGCCAGGCAGTCGGTTCGAGGTGATCACGGGTGCGCACATGGCGGCACTCGAATCCGCGGACATCGTGACCGGGCTGCTTCTTGACCACTTCGCCGGCGCGACGACCTAGCGCAGGCCGACGCCCCGGCGGCCGAAGCACACGCGGCCGAAGCACACGCGGCCGGGACCTCGGACGACGGTGGCCACGATCACGCCGTACGCGCGCGGAAATCATGCGAACCCGCCGGTCAGGGTACGGTCAGGGCGACGGCTCCCGCGGGCGGAGGGGTTAGTGGAGACGGTCCAGCACTGGTTGTCCAGCGTGCCTCCCGGGCTGATGTACCTGATCGTGGCGTCGGTCATCGGTGTCGAAAGCATGGGCATCCCGGTTCCGGGCGAGATCGCGCTCGTCGCGGCGTCGTTGCTCGCCGTGTCGGGCTACGCCGACATCTGGTGGGTCGCCGTCGCCGGGTCGCTCGGTGCGATCATCGGCGACTCCATCGGCTACTGGGTCGGCCATCGCGGCGGCCGACCGTTCCTCGAGCGTCTCGGCCGGCGCTTCCCGCGACATATGGGCCCCGTCCAGCTGGCCAAGGCCGAGTGGACGTTCCAGCGGTGGGGTGTGGCAGCCATCTTCTTCGGTCGCTTCATCGCGCTGCTGCGCATTTTCGCCGGACCGCTGGCCGGGGCACTGCGCGTGCCGTACTGGAAGTTCCTGGCCGCGAATGCGTCCGGGGGAGCGATCTGGGCCAGCGGCACTGCGGTGTTGATCTACTACATCGGTAAGGTCGCCGAGTCCTGGCTGTCGCGTTTCAGCTGGATCGCACTGGCAGTGGCGATCGTCGCCGGCATCGTGACAACGTTGATCATTCGGCGTCGAGCCCGTCGCGAGTTCGCCGAAGCGGTCGACGACTCCGAGCAGGCCGGGGCCGAGGCCGCGGCCAGCGGCCGAGGCGGACCGGCCACATGACCGACCCGGCCATCGACGGCGGCGATGTCTGGCGCTACCTCGACACTCTTGCCCTGGGCCCACCGACTCCCCGCAAGCGGACGTTGGATCGCATGCGCGGGCTCGTCGAGGCGCTCGGCCAGCCGCAGCGGACGTTCCCGTCGATCCACATCACCGGGACGAACGGCAAAGGCTCGACGGTCGCGTACGCAGCCGCGTTGCTGGCCGCGAGCGGTCTCCGCGTCGGCACCTACACCAGCCCACATCTGCACAACATCACCGAGCGCGTTCGCATCGACGGCCGGCCGGTCGACGCCGACCGGATGGCGGACGCGGTTGCTCGCGTCGTGAAGGCCGCGCCCGCGGGCGTTGATCACAGCTGGTTCGAGCTGGTGACGGCGTCCGCGTTCGTCCTGCTGGCCGAGGCGGACGTCGACATCGCCGTCATCGAAGTCGGAGCGCTCGGGCGTTTCGACGCCACCAACGTGATCGATGCCGATATCGCTGTCGTCACAAACATCGAGATCGACCACGCCGAGCGGGCCGGCCCGACCCGCGCGCACATCGCGGCGGAGAAGTCAGGAATCGTACGGCCCGGGGCGACGCTCGTGCTGGGTGAGCCGGATCCCTCACTCGACGAGATCTGGGCGGCCGCCCGACCGGGCCACGTGCTGCGCATCGGCGACGACTACGGATCCCGCAGTCGGAGCCGGACACCGGCCGGCACGTACGTCGACGTGTGGACGCCGTGGGGGCGACGGCATGGAGTGCCGATCGGTGCGGCGGGGGCATATCAGTGCTCGAATGCCGCGACCGCACTGGCCGCGGTCGATGCCTGTCTCGTTATGCGTCAGGGCAGCGCGGTCGTGCGGTCGGCGATCGAGTCGGCGTTCGCGAACACCCGGGTCGGTGGCCGTTGGGACCTCGTCGGGCGGACCCCGACCGTCATCGTCGACGGCGCACACAATCCAGCCGGCGCAGCCGCGCTGGCCGGCACGGTCGACGAGGAACTAGCCGACACACGGCCGAGGGTGCTGGTTGTGGGTGTGCGCGGCCACCGCGCGCCGGCCGGCCTGCTCTCGGCCTTGCGCCCCGAGCGCTTCGACCACATTGTGTGTACGCAGCCGCCCGCCGGCGACGCCCTCCCGGCCGGGGATGTAGCGGCTGCCTTGCCCGAAGGCGCATCGGCGGTGCACGTCGAGTCCGATTGGCTGCGCGCGGTCGTACGGGCTCGCGATCTTGCCGGGCCGACCGGTGCGGTCCTGGTCACCGGATCGCTCTACCTCGTCGGCGCCGTACACGGAGCACTGACCGCGCAAGACTAGACCGGTCGCCGACCGGCGAACCCGCAATCCTCCCGGTGATACCAGCGGATGTCGTCGTCACCTTCGAGCCAGCACCACAAGACGTGGACGTTGTCGCGCTCGCCCGGGAAGTCGAGGAGCAGCGGCGCGTAGCCCTTGACCTGCGTACCCGACTCGGAGATCGCTTCCAGCTCGGCGTACAGCCGGGCCTCGAACGCCTTGACCTCGGCGATGCCGCCGCGGGCGCTGCGGCCGACCGCCTCCAGATCAGCGCGGAGCTCGGCCAGGTCGGCCCGGACTTCGACGATCGCGTCGAGGCGGGGACGGAGCTTGCGTAGCCGGTCGCGCGCTTCGTCGAGATCCATCGACCCAGTATGCCCGCGAGTCGCCCGTTTAGGCGGCCGGTCGCCGCTCAGCGGACGCCGCTGGTGAATCGGGCGCGTCCGCCCGTGGCGGTGCATCGCGTCCCAAGTCGTCGTACTCGCCCAGGCGCCAGGCCGACGCCCGGCCCCGCTGCCGCTGGCCGGGTGGGGCGTCGAAATTCAGCGACGGTCGCGACATCGCGATGACAACCACGTAGCCGGCGAGCAGCAGCGCGTGCGTGCCGAGTCGCCCGGCGCTCACGTCGCCGTGCACGATGTCGTCCACACTCAACACCGTGAGAACGCCGACAAATGCCGTGAGCAGCGGCAGCAGCGCGGCTGGTCGGGTGCGTCGCCAGGCGATGAACAGGAAGCTCGCCCCGATCGCTGCGTTCCACGCGGTGAATTCGTGCGTCATGTGCATGAGCGCCACGTTGTCGGCGCCCATCGGCCCGGCCAGTTGCGCGATCGCAAGCAGGATCTGACCCGCCCCCAGAAGTGCGAGCACCACGCGAAGAGCGTTGGCGAGCCGAGCCCGGGTGGGCCGCGGGGTTGCTTCGAGTACGGTGTCCGGGATGCCGCCGATCGCACCCGGGCCGGCGTCGACCCGGGCCAGCCGGGTGATCAACGCGGCATCTTCGTACCACCGCCGGCACGCGTCGCAGGCATCCAGGTGCGCGTCGATGTCGGCGGCACTGACCCCACGAGTGACACCGGATCCAATGCGATTACCGACCCCGATACGTACGGCGCCGGGTCCCATGCGTGCGGCGCCGTCCCACTCGACGGAGAATTCCTCTCCGTCGAGTCGCGCGGACAGCGCCTCCCGCCACATCGCACACGTCACACCACGGTTGTCGTCCGGTCGCGGCGAAAAGTTCCCCGCCAACCCGTCCGCACGATTGCCGATTCCGACGGCCCCGCCAGATCGCGCTCCGCACTACCCGACCGGTTGTCCGGCCAGCTTCGAAGCGGCGGATCGAGCCAGGCTACGCTCTAGCGTCATGAGCCAGTCCGGCTACGACGACGACGCGGTCAACCTGGCCGCGCTCGCGGCGAAGGCTGGTGATCGCGTCGCCGCATCGGCGTTCGTGGAGATGACCCAGGGGTCCGTGCGCCGCTTCCTGGCCCATCTGTGCGAGCCGGGCGACGTGGACGACCTCGCACAGGAGACATATCTGCGCGCGTTGCCGGCCCTGACCCGGTTCGCGGCGCGGTCGTCGGCGCGGACCTGGCTGTTGGCGATCGCTCGCAATGTCGCCGCCGATCACGTCCGGGCGGCCGTACGCCGGCCTCGCCCGACATCGCTGGACGCGCGTGACCCGAACGCCGCCACGCCGCGCACGCTACGGACGGCCGGGATCGCTGACGGGGTCGCATTGCGGCATCTGCTCGACACGCTGGATCCCGACCGCCGCGAGGCGTTCATCGCCACGCAGGTGCTCGGGCTGAGTTACGCCGAGGCGGCCGACGTGTGCGCGTGTCCGGTCGGCACAATCAGATCCCGCGTCGCACGGGCACGGGAGGATCTCGTCACGGCGTACCGGCAAGATCAGCCTGTCCAGCGCACGGAGGGCGCGGTCTGACCGCGGACCTCGACCACGACGGGCGTCACGACCACAGCTCGAACGGCTCGTCGATGTCGTCGCCGCGCAGGTGGGCCGCCAGATATTCGGGCAACCGGCCCGGATAGAAGCGCTCCCGGCTCGCGATGACCTCGGCCACCGGCCACCACCGGCTCGACGAGTAATCCTCGCGTTCGTAGTCCAGCTGTCCGGACACGTCAGGTTCGGCGCCGCGGTGGTCCAGCCGCGCGGTCACGACCAGCTCATGTTGGAGCCGACGGGCCCGGCGGTAGCGAAACGTCGCCGTCCGTCGCCACGTGGGCTTCGACACCTGCGCCGGTACGGCGACGATGCCGGTCTCCTCGTGCAGCTCGCGGATCGCGGTGTCGACATAGGTCTCGCCCGGCTCGCCACCGCCGCCGGGCAGTTCCCACCAGTGGCCGGGGTGACCGGTGTGCCACGTCCGGAACAGCAGTATGCGGTCGTCAGTGTCGAGCACGACGACACGTACGGCGTCCCGCTCCTCGATCGGCCAGCCGTCGTCGGGCAGGAGGGCGCTCCAGCGAGCATCCGTCACCGGGTCATCCCACCACATCGGCCGAGATCGCCGTCTGGCCGTCCGTGCTCCGCTCGACCCATATTCTGGCGATATGTCCGATCAGCCGGGGAGGCGGTGGCGAACCGTCCTGGCTGCTTGGCTCGCGCGCGTGGCCGAGATCGCGCTCGCGCTCATCGGACTGGCCTACGTCTTCGGAGCCGAGGACACGACGTACAAGATCTACCTCCTCGGCCTATTTGCTCTCGTCGCCTTGTCCTACCTGTCGGTCGGTTTCTGGGTGGTCCGCCACGGACGCGACCAGCCGCGAGCCGAGGAGCGACCGGCGCCCGCGTGGCGACGCAAGCTTCGCCGGAAGTTCAGCTTTCTGCTCACCGTCGTCGCCAGTCTTACCGGGCTTGTCGCCGCATCCGACGTGCTCGTGCACCCCGGCGCCGACGAACGCGACGCGACGGTCAAAACGCTGGGCGTGCTCGTTGTCTTCTGCGCCTGGACGTTGCTGCACGTTGGCTACGCCGCGTTCTACCGCTCTCTGGACGAGGATGAATCGAGCACCGTCCAACCCGGCCCCGGTCTGCGTTTCATCGAAGAGAAGCGGGGGACGACGGTCGACTACCTGTACTTCGCCATCACGCTCGGCGTCTCGTTCGCGTCGTCCGATGTTGAGGTCATCACTCGACGGATGCGATGGCACGTGCTCGTCCACGAGATGGTCAGCTTCTTCTACAACGCGGCCGTCCTGGCGATCGCGATCACGGTGATCACTAGTCAGTGACTGTCCGGGCCTCCGGCCACGCTCTTAGCCGCCGGTGGGGTTTGGGACGCTCGCGAAGCCCTTGGGCACGGACAGCCAGGTGGCCCGGTCCGGCGGCCAGAACAGCACGAATGCGCGCCCGATCACCGACGATATCGGGATCGTCGCCTCGGTGATGTTGTGCTGGGCCTGGTAGTGGTATCGGGAGTCGGCCGACTCGACCCGGTTGTCGCCCATCACCCACAGTCGCCCGGCCGGCACCGTGATCTCAAACGGATTGGGGCTGGCCGGCGCCTTGGCGCCATAGTCCTGGTCGAGGTAGGGCTCGTCGATCGCCACCCCGTTCACGCTCAGCCGACCGCGTGTGTCGCAGCAGACCACGTGGTCGCCCGGCACGCCGATCACGCGCTTGACGAAGTCCTTTTCGTTTTCGGCCGTACGCCAGTCCAGGGGTGACGTGAACACGATCACCTCACCGCGGCTGGGGTCGCGGAAGTCGTACACGAGCTTATTGACCAGGACCCGATCGTTGATGTTGAGCGTGTGCTCCATCGACTCGGACGGCACGTAGAAGGTCTGCAACACGAACGTACGGACGAGCAGCGCGACGACGATCGCGGCGCCCAGAAGAATCGGCAGCTCCTTCCAGAAACTGCTGCCCGAGCTCTTCTTGCGGCTGCGCCGGTGGCTCGGGGTAGACCCCGGTGCCGAGTTGGGCGACGGATCCGACGGCGGGTCCGTCGGCGTCGGAGGGTCCGTCTGTACGTCGGTCACGACGCGAGCTTACGTGGCGTAGCTATGAGTTGGCTTCCCGACGAACCCGTGCGCACTCGAACGGCCGGGGAACGGATTTCGAATGGGCGGTGGCTCGGCACCAGGCGCCGTCGGGCATTCGCGGACGGATCACATTCATCCGGCATGAACGAGAAAATCTCCATAGAAAAGGCCTAAGCCGACAGCGACACCGATGCCGGCGATGATCCAGAAGCGGACCACAATGTTCACTTCGCTCCAGCCGGCCTGCTCGAAGTGGTGGTGCAGCGGCGACATCAGGAAGACGCGCTTGCCGGTCGTTTTGAACGAGGTGTACTGGATGATCCTAGACATGGTGATGATCACGTACAGCAGCGCGATGATCGGCAAAAGCAACACCGTACGCGTCGCGACGGCTTGGCCGGCGATGAGCCCACCGAGCGCCATCGAACCCGTGTCGCCCATCATTATCTTGGCCGGCGACGTGCTCCACCAGAGGAAACCGGCGCAGGCGCCGGCCGCCGCACCGGCGATCATCGTCGTCTCGAGTGGGTCGCGGGCCGTGTAGCAGTAGCTGAGGTGGGTCGCGGTGTCCGCGCACCAATGCCGGTACTGCCAGAACGAAATCATCATGTACGCGAACAGCACGACCACCGTCGTGCCGGTGGCCAGGCCGTCCAGTCCGTCGGTCAGGTTGACACCATTCGTGGTGGCCATGACGACCGCGATGAACAGGACCACTGCGCCGATCTGGCCGATGCGCGCCCAACCGATGTCCCGGATGTAGGACAGCGTGGTGCCGCTGACCGTGATGCCGGCGGTGCTCTTCGCGGTCAGGGCAAGGGAACCGAAGACACCGCCGACGACGATCTGCAGGAGGATCTTCCATCGACCGGCGAGTCCGGCGCTGTTGCGCCGGGACACCTTGAGGTAGTCGTCGGCGAACCCGATGGCTCCGCAGCACACCATCAGCCCCAACAGCACGAGGCCCGTGATGGTCGGCCCCGGCGGCACGATCTGTTCGGCCGGCAGCGTCTTGAGCACCAGATGCCCGGCCACATAGGCGATCAACGTCGCCCCGATGAAGACGAGGCCGCCCATCGTGGGGGTGCCGACCTTCTTCTGATGCCCTTCGGGAAGGACGTCCCGGATCGGCTGGCCGTATCGAAGGCTCCGCAGGATCCGGATGGCGATCGGGGTCCCGAAGAGCGTGAGCACGAACGCGACCGCCGCGGCGACGATCACCGCACGCATCGCACCACCGCCTCGCCGCCTTCCTCCGGATCGCGCGCTCGGGCACCCGCTCAGCGCGTCAGATCAGTGCCGCGATCGCAGGCGCATTCGCAGCGCCCGGTCAACCTACCCCGCAACGCGTCTCTTCGGCGCCTTCGGCCCGCTCGACATCGTGGGTGAAACCGTGCCTGTGACGATGCGTGACGTCGTGCCTGACATCGGGCGCGACGTCGTTGACGGTTTTTCTAAGTCATCATGACGTCGCGCTTGACATCATGATGACGTCATGATGACAATAGCTCCATGATTAATGACGTCACGTACGCATCGGATCAATGCTCCGCCCACTCCACCCGGCCGCATCGGGGGCTCAGCCGCTTCTGGTCCCGACCGCGTGGCCGCGCCTGGAAAGACCCGCACGTCCGCGACTCAGTCGCCGGCGACGTCGCGGTGAGCCTGGCGCGCGTGCCCCGATGATCGAGTCCGACCGTGACTCGCGACCGGCGTCGCCGGGGTTCCACGGAGCGCAAACGCGCTCGCCGCGGCGACCGTCGGTCGCGGGTCGCCTAATCGGACTGAAATCACGGGGCAACCGCGCCGCGCCGACCGCGTGCAGCCGCCCGGACGCGTCGAACGAGCCTTTCCGCGCAGCGGGTAACCTTCGCGCGTGCGTACCCATCGAAGCTTTTATGCGGTCTTGCTTTCCGCGGTCGTCATGACCGGGCTGGCCGCCTGCGGTTCGTCTTCGACGCCCGCGCCGGCGGCGAGCCATCGCCCGGCCAAGCACGCGGCGGTCGCCGTCGGCGGTTGCCTGATGTCGGTCACCACGGACCTGTCCGTCGAACCGACGGTATCGGTGCCAGCGTCGGCCGCCTGCACGACTCCGCCGACGAAGCTGCAGATCGCTGACGCGATCCCGGGTCACGGACCGGCGGCCAAGGCCGGCGACGCGCTCGACGTGAAGTACGTCGGCCTCCACTGGACGAATCGCCAGCCGTTCGACGCCTCGTGGAACAACGGGCCGACCAACACATTCAATGTCTCGCCGCTCGGCACCGCCAGCGTGATCGACGGTTGGAATCAGGGCCTGATCGGTGCGCGTGCCGGAGATCGGCGGGTTCTTGCGATCCCGTCGTCGCTCGCCTATAAGGAAGCCGGGTCCGGCACGGCTATCGGGCCAAACGAGGCGTTGATCTTCGTGGTCGACGTCGTCACCGTGACGCCGGGCGGAAGCGCGTCGCCGACCGGCTGACACTTGGCCGTGGCGGCTCGATCGGCCGGTGTTGGCGTCGGCGACACAATCGGACGACTGGCGCCGCGAATGCGTGCCGACAGTGCGGGAACCCAGTGATCGCCGTAGCGCAGTTGGAGCGCGGGAATACGCCAGTCGTTGCCGGTGATCACGTGTCGGCACAGCGGGGAGCCGCACGAGCAGCCCATCGTGAACGCGTCGATGCCCGCGCTCGTCGCATAGTCGTTCGTGACCTCCTCGCCGGCCGGGATGTGGCGGCGCGCGGCGAGGGTGTAGGCGTCGATCCACCACAGATTCGGGTCGCAGCTGTGGTTGCCGTACCCGTTGTTGTGGCGCTGCGGCAGCACGAGGTGGGCGTCCTCGTCGACGACGATCGTGTCGACGTAGGGCCGCAGGGGATCGGCGGCGGCCGCTGCGAAGATCTCCTGCAGTTCGATCGTCGACACGAGTCGGCCGCCGATGCGGGACACGACACTGTCGGCGGTGATGGGACGGCGGGCGAAAAGTCCCCGACCGGAGATCGGGGACCGGCGCACTTCGACGTCCGGATGCAGCCAGCAATCTGCTGCGGGTACGGCCACCATCAGGCCACTATGCAGCCCGAATGCAACTTTGCGCTAGAGCTGATGCGCCGATCGCGAGAACGGATCATCGGCACCGCGCTCGAGGCATTCGTCTACTCGATCGCGATGTCGATCGATGCGCCGTTGGCGAGAGTCTGCGCGACGACGCAGTAGCGCTCGGTAAGCTCGATCATCTTCTTGACCTTGTCGGTGGGTGCATCCGTGTCGATGCCGAACGTCAGCTGGATCCGCGTGAATCCCACCGGCGCGTCTTTGGCGACGCCGAGCGTGCCGCGGAAATCGATGTCGCCTTCGGCCGTCACGGTCGCGCTCACCAGCTCGATGTTCATCGCCGTGGCGACCGAGGCGAGTGTGACCCCCGCACAGGCGACGAGGGCTTCGAGCAACATGTCCGCAGAGCACGCGGTCGAACCGTCGCCGCCGGTCGCCGGATGTAGCCCGGCCGGGATGCCCGGCTTGCCGGTTTCGATGGCGACCGTGATCGAGTCCTGTGCGACACGTCCCTTGGCCCGGAGAGTGCGTAGCGCCGAGGTGGGATCGACCTTGTACTTCGACTTGAGTGGAGCCTGCAGCTCCCTCAATTGCTCGGCGTCCATGCGTCAACGCTACGCCTCGACGCCGCAGAGCCTTTGTGCTGCGGCGCACGACGTGTAGAAGTGCGGTTGACTGTGGCCGGTGTTCGCTCATCCATGCTCGAAGCCATCGGCGCGACGCCGCTGGTACGGCTGAGCCAGGTCGTGCCGACCGGCTCCGCCGACGTACTCATCAAGCTCGAAGGTGGCAATCCGACCGGAAGCTACAAGGACCGGATGGCCTTGGCGATCATCGAGGGTGCCGAACGGCGGGGCACGCTGCAGCCCGGCCAACGCGTTGTCGAATTCACCGGCGGGAGCAGAGCCGGCGACGGCGGCGATGCTGACCACCGGCGTGTCCGGACCGCATCGGGTGGAAGGAATCGCCACGGGTGCGCGGAGCCATCGGTTCGCGATGAGTCCGCCGACGTGTCGTGTTCCACTAGCGTCGGGCGGATGTTCGCGTTGGCTCCAGATGGTCGCGCTGCCCATCGCGGTCGAGGATGCATAGGACCTCCGCTGGACCGTCGTGGGCCCAGAAGGAGTGCGGAATCATGGTCGAAAACTCCGCCGCCTGACCGGCCTCGACCAGAATGGTCCGTTCGCCCAGCAATAGCACCACGGTTCCGGACAGGACGGTGAACCAGTCCCGACCCGGGTGGACCTTGAGCTTGTCGGTGCCGCGTCGGGGCGCGGACTTGGTGATACGCATCTTGGCCACGGTCACGCCGTGCGGCCCGGGCTCCCCGTTCAGCATCCAGGTAGTAACGCCGCGTGCCACATCGCGCTGCGGCCGGATGACCACATCCGCGTCATCGATGGACTCGACCAGCTGGTCGAGGGTCGTCCCCAGTGCCCTAGCGATCGGGGCCAGCTGGTCGAGGGCGATCCGTCGGTGGCCCGTCTCGATCCGGCTCAGCGTCGAGGGGCTGAGGAAACAGCGTGCGGCCAGGTCGTCGAGCGACCAGCCTCGGGCCGTACGCAGTCCGCGGATCCGCTGACGGACCAGATTGTCGAGCTCGCCGTCTTGCGTCATACGCAAGATAGTATGTCGTTGACGCAAGACATGCGTAGATTCGGAGTATGCAAAGCCACCAGCACGAAAGCCGTCACCGGCACGATGCCGCCGGCGAGACCGACTCTGCGGCCAGCATCGAGTTGTTGGACCTCGATGCGGAGGTCATGCATTCGTACCTGTCCGAGGTCGTCGGGTGGGTTCACGGGCTGGCGACCGATCGCCCGTGCCGGCGGATCGTCGACCTCGGTTGCGGGACCGGCAGTGGCGCCCTCGCCCTGGCCCGTCGCTTCGAGGCGGCCGACGTCATCGCCGTGGACATGTCCGCTCCGCTGTTGGCTCGGCTCAGTGCCAAGGCCCGGGATCTCGGCTTGGCCGACCGGATCCGTACCGTGGAGGCCGATCTGGACCGGGTCTGGCCGACGATGGCCCCGGTCGATCTGGCGTGGGCGTCCAATTCGCTACACCACATGAGCGATCCCGACCGCGTCGTCGCCGAGATCTTCGCGACGATTCGCCCCGGCGGGCTCCTGGCGGTGGCCGAGATGGAGTCCTTCCCGCGCTTCCTGCCGGACGACATCGGCCTCGGGCGCCCCGGGCTCGAAGCGCGCTCTCATGCCGCCGCG
>DATCXD010000672.1:0-2880 GCA_036566005.1 Micromonosporaceae bacterium
AAGCCGCGTGGGTGTCGGTGGACGGTGACGTCGTGGAGGCCGCGCTGTGGTGCGGGCCGCTGGCGACGGCCACCCACCGCGCCACGCTGCTGGCCGGGTCGACCGAAGCGACGCTGGTCGGGCCGGGCACGGCCCTCGCACCCGTCGGTTCGGTCGGCCGGTACGTCTACGACCCGGACGGAGCGGTGGTCCGCTCCCATCTGGTGGCCGAATTCGCGGCCACGGTCGCCGGGCGGCTCGGCGACGTCACGATCGCGTACGTCTACGCCGACGCGCACGTCGATTCGCCGTTCGGCCGAGCGTACGAGATCGACGACGTGGTGCCGTTTTCGCTCAAGCGACTGCGGTCAACGTTGCGGGCGCGCGGAATCGGCCGGCTCACCATCAAGAAGCGCGGCTCTGCCCTGGAGCCGTCGCAGCTCCGGCGCGATCTCAAGCTGCGCGGTTCCGGCGAGCTGACGATCATCCTGACGCGCGTCGCCGGAGCGCCGACCGTGTTGTTGTGCTCGCCGCTCTAGTGGCTCGCGATGACGGGTCTTGTATCGTTTCGCGTCATGGCTGGGCAGGGTACGCCGGCGACCACCGTCCTCAAGCAGCGGAAGGTCGCGCACAGGCTGCATACGTACGAGCACGACGAGCGCGCGACGAGCTACGGCATGGAGGCGGCCGCGGCGCTCGGAATCGATCCCGCGCGGTGCTTCAAGACGCTCGTGGCTGACGTGGACGGCACGCTGACCGTCGCGGTCGTGCCGGTCACGGGTTCGCTCGATCTCAAGGCGCTCGCGGCCGCGGTCGGCGGGAAGCGGGCCGCAATGGCCGATCCGGCCGCCGCCGAGCGCAGCTCGGGCTACGTACGCGGCGGTATCAGCCCGCTCGGGCAGCGCAAACGTCTCCGTACGGTCATCGACGCCTCGGCCTCGGATCACGCCACGATGTTCGTGTCCGCCGGCCGCTGTGGTCTCGAGATCGAGCTCGCGCCGGCCGACCTGGCGACATTGACCGGCGCCGTCGTTGCCCCGATCGCGGCACCCTGACTGCCCTCGATATCGCCGCGCAACTGCACGGAATTTGGCCGGCCACAGCCCCGCCCGGCGCGCAACTGTACGGAACCTGGCCAGCCACGACCCCGCCTGGCGCGCAACTGTACGGAACCTGGCCAGCCACGACCCCGGCCGGGCACCAAACCCGACCGCAGCCGAACCGACCGCAGCCACCGAACCGGCGGCAGCGACCGAGCCGATCTCGACTACCGAGCGGGCGGCAGCGGCTGCCGGGCAAGGCTGCGACGCGGCAAGATCACCGGCGCGTGCGCGGGCATCTTCTCCAACGCCGCGAGTGCTTCCTCGATGCCTCGATCGAGCTGCTGGTCGACGCCCTTCACGTAGTCCTGCGGCTTGTTCTCGACCTCGATGTCCGGGTCCGTGCCGTAGTTCTCGACCCCCCAGCCGACATTGTCGAAGGCGAACGCGAACTCCGGCTGTGTCGTGACCGTGCCGTCGGACAGCGGGTGCCGCGGCCAGATGCCGACCACTCCGCCCCACGTACGCCGGCCGATCAACGTCCCGAGGCCGAGCTGTTTGAACGCGTGGCTCACGATGTCGCCATCGGAACCGGCCGCCTCGTTCGTCAGCATGACCAGTGGTCCGCGCGGTGCCTCGTCCGGATACGGCTCCGGCTGGCCCCAGCGTGCGAACCCGTAGCCGATGCGACGGCGGGCGAGCCGCTGCAGCAACAGGCCGGAGACGTGACCACCACGGTTGAACCGCACATCGACGACGAGTGCCTCGTGGTCGAATTCGGTGAGCAGACCGCGGTGGAACTCGGCGAACCCCCACGCCTGCATGTCCGGGACGTGCAGGTATCCGACCCGGCCATCGGAGCGTTCGTGGACGAGCGCCCGGTTTGCGTTCACCCACTCGCGATAGCGGGCGAGCTGTTCACTGGCGAGTGGACGTACCCGCAATGTCCGGACCGGACCGTCCGCGCGGCGGACGCCGAGCTCGACCTCCTGCTCGGCCTGGTTGACCAGCAGCGCGGCCGGCGAACGGAGCCGGTCCACCGCGATCCCATTGACCGCCACCACCACGTCGCCCGCCTGCACATCGAGGCCCGGCCGGGCCAGCGGTGAGCTGTCCCGCGGCGACCACACATCACCGTCGATGATCCGAGCGATCCGGTACGTGCCGCTCGACGCGTCGACGTCCCAGTCGACACCGAGGAATCCCTGTCGATACTGCGGGCTCTTGCGATACGCGCCGCCCTGCTCATACGCGTGCGACGTGCCGAGTTCGCCCTGCATCTCCCACAGCAGGTCGGACAGCTCGGCCCGGGTGCCCACCCGGTCGACGATCGGTCGGTAGAGCTCATAGACGGAGTCCCAGTCGAGCGACGACATGTCCGGATCCCAGAACTGCTCGCGCTGCAGCCGCCACGCCTCGCGATACATCTGCTGCCATTCCGCACCCGGCCGCACCGACACTTTGACGCGCTCCAAATCGACCCAGCCACTCTCCCGACCGGGCTCGCTCGCGTCGCTCGGTTTCTCGCCGGCCGCCAGCACACGCAGCCGGTCCTTCGCGCGATAGAGCAACGTGGAGTGATCGGCACCGAGGCGGAAGTCGCTGATGCCGTCGACGAGTTGCTCGCTCTTGCCGGTTGCGAGCGTCACTGCCTGCAGCGACCGATCATCGCCATCGCCGTTCAGCGGACTGCCACCCCGCACGCCCTTCACCGGGTGCGACGTGACCAACACCTTGTCCTTGGTTCCCGCGATCCGGTCATAGCGCCCGTCCGGCACCGGCAGCGGCACCACGCGCCGCTCAATGCCGGCGAAATCGATGCGGACCGGGCGGGCACTGCCCGCACCGGCGGCAACTCCGG
>DATCXD010000686.1:0-9334 GCA_036566005.1 Micromonosporaceae bacterium
GCGTGCGCTCGGCCGCGAAGTCGACGCGCGGTGGTCGCCCGCCGAGGTGGCCATGCTCAACCCACGCCCACTCCGAGCCGGACAGCTCGTCGTGCGTGTCGCCCAGGACATACAACAGGTCGCCATCGTTTTGGAAACCCATGGGTACGCGCTCGGCAACGTTGGCAAGAATGCCAAGCACGCCCACGACCGGGGTCGGATTGATCGCGGCCGCACCGGTCTGGTTGTAGAAGCTCACGTTCCCACCGGTGACGGGAATCCCGATGGTCGCGCAGCCGTCGGCGAGCCCGCGCACCGCCTCGGCGAACTGCCACATCACCGCCGGATCCTCGGGCGAGCCGAAGTTGAGGCAGTTCGTGACCGCGACCGGGTCGGCTCCGGTCATCGCCACGTTCCGGTACGCCTCGGCCAGCGCGAGCTGCGCCCCGGCGTACGGATCGAGACGGGTGTATCGGCCGTTGCCGTCGGTGGACAGCGCGACCCCGAGTCCCGTTTCCTCGTCGAGCCGGATGACACCCGCGTCCTCCGGCTGCGCGAGCACCGTGTTGCCGAGCACGTACCGGTCGTATTGCTCGGTCACGTACGTCTTGTCGCACAGGTTCGGGCTGCCGATCATGCGGAGCACGGTGGCCAGAAGCTCGTCGCCCGTCTTCGGCCGGGGCAGCGTCTCGGCCCGGTCGACCAGCAGCAGCGGGCGGTCGGCCGGTTCGCGCATCGGTCGTGCGTAAACGGGACCGTCGTCGGCCAGCGAGCCGGGCGGGACGTCGACCACGGTTTCGCCGTGCCACGTGATGACCAGGCGTCCGGTGTCGGTGACCTCACCGATGTCGGTCGCCAGCACGCCCCACTTCTCGGCCACCGCGAACACGGCCTTGAGGTTTTCCGGCGTGACGATCAGCAGCATGCGTTCCTGGGATTCGCTGGCCAGGATCTCGTGGGGTGCCATCGACGGCTCCCGCAGCGGCACCCGTTCGAGATAGGCGCGCATGCCCGTGCCGGCACCGGCGGCGGTCTCGGTGAGCGCACAGCTGATGCCGGCCGCGCCGAGATCCTGGATGCCGACCACAAGTCTCGCCGCGTACAGCTCGAGGCACGCCTCGATCAGCAGCTTCTCGGTGAACGGATCCCCCACCTGTACGGACGGGCGACGCGTTTCGCTGTTGGCGTCGAACGTGGCGCTGGCGAGGACCGATGCGCCACCGATGCCGTCCCGGCCGGTCTTCGCGCCCAGCAGCACGACCACGTTGCCCGGCCCGGTGGCGTTCTTGCTCTGCAGGCCATCGGTCGGCAGCACGCCGAGGCACAGCGCGTTGAGTAGCGGGTTCGCCTGGTAGCAGGGATCGAAGACGAGTTCGCCGCCGATGTTCGGCAGGCCGAGGCAGTTGCCGTACCCGCCAACGCCGCCGACGATGCCGCTGAGCAGCCGAGCCGTATCCGGGTGGTCGATCGCGCCGAAGCGCAACGGGTCCATGACCGCGATCGGACGCGCGCCCATCGCGAGGATGTCCCGCACGATGCCGCCGACGCCGGTGGCCGCACCCTGATAGGGCTCGACGAAGCTTGGATGATTGTGGGACTCGACCTTGAACGTCACGGCGAGCCGGTCGCTGATCGCGATGACGCCCGCATTCTCGCCCATGCCGGCCAGGAGCCGGTCGGAATGCGGCGCCTTGTCCCCGAACTGTCGCAGGTGGACCTTGCTCGACTTGTACGAGCAGTGCTCGCTCCACATGATCGAATACATGTACAGCTCGGAGTCCGTCGGCCGGCGACCGAGTATGGAGCGAACCTTCGCGTACTCGTCGTCGGCCAGCCCGAGCTCGCGATAGGGCTGCCCTTCGCTCGGCGTGACGGCGGCCCGCTGGACCGAATCCACGCCGTTGAACGGGAGCACGTCGAACCCGTCGCCTTCGACGCGCTCCGGTCGCGCCGCTGGGGCCGCAGCGCCCGGGGCTTCCGGGGCCGCCGGGGACGATGTCGCGGGCCGCACACCGGAGCCGTTCGAGTAACGCCTCGACGACTCCGGTGGCCCGCTCGGCTCGGGCGGCGTGCTCGATGTGAAGCCGGCTCCGCTCGTGGCGTCCGGCGTTTCGTGATCCGCGATAGTCATGCCCGTGCTCCCGCCATGCGGCCGGCTCGGCCGGTGGCGACCGCCCTGACGATCGACGTGAAGAAGCCGAGGCCGTCGACCGACGGACCGGTCAACGCCGCGATCGCGTGCTCCGGGTGCGGCATGATCCCGACGACGTTGCCGGCCTCGTTGCGGATCGCGGCGATGTCGCGCATCGAGCCGTTCGGGTTTCCGCCGACGTACCGCGCCACGATGCGGTTCTCCACGGTCAATTCATCCAACGTGGCGGCATCGGCGACGAAGCGACCCTCGCCGTTCTTTGCCGGGATCACGACATCTTGACCAACGCCGAAGTCACCGAGCCAAGCCGAGTCGGTGGACTCGATGCGCAGCCGCTGGTCGCGATTGCGGAAGTGCAGATGGCTGTTGCGGGTCAGTGCACCGGGCAGCAGATGCGCCTCGCACAGGACCTGGAAGCCGTTGCAGATGCCGAGCACCGGCAGCCCGGCACGTGCCGCGTCGATGACCACGCCCATCACGGGTGAGAAGCGTGCGATCGCGCCACCGCGCAGGTAGTCGCCGTAGGAGAAGCCGCCGGGCAGCACGACCGCGTCCACGCCGTGCAGATCCGCGTCGCCGTGCCATAGCGCGACCGCGTCGGCGCCACCGAACCGTACGGCCCGGCGGGCGTCGCCGTCGTCCAACGAACCGGGAAATGTGACGACGCCGATCCTCACGTGTCGGCGCTCGCAAGGTCATCGGCCAACCGCACGGTGAAGTCTTCGATCACCGGGTTGGCCAGCAGCCGATCGGCGATGACGCGCGCCCGATCGAGATCGGCGTCGGCGTCAGCCCCGCCAGCGAACTCGATCTCGATGCGCTTGCCGATGCGGACGGCCGAAACCCCTTCGATGCCGAGGTTCGGCAGCGCGTTCGCGACGGCCTGTCCCTGCGGATCGAGGATTTCGGGCTTGAGCATGACGTCGACAACGACGCGAGCCACGGGTCTCTCCAGCCTGTGGTATCCGGTTGCCGTTCGCGGGACGCGCACGGCCGCACGCCCCCAGCACAACCGCGTGTCCGCTCGAGGCGGGCGTGCACAGCCTACCCGAGCAGTGAGATCGCGCCCATGAGCCGGTTGGCCGCGCCGCGCCGGTGCGCTCCGTGGCGCCGGCACGCGACGGGTCTATGCGCAACCGAGAGTCGATCCACACGGCGGTGCCGATCTCTTGGTGGCGGTCGGTCGACCACGATCCGTCTGTGCGATCAGCCGGTGATCGCGGTGATCAACGCGAGCGCGGCGCAGACGCCGGCGGCGATATAGCGCACCATGTCCAGCCGGATCCTCTTCAACAGCCACCGGCCCAGAAGCACGGCGAGCCCGGACACCAGGACCAATCCGAGCCAGGATCCGACAAACGTCGCGTACGGATTGTTGCCCTTCGCGACCAGGCCGGCCGTCAACAATTGCGACAGGTCGCCCCATTCGGCGGCGAACAGCACCAGGAAGCTCGCACCGACCGCCCGCCAGCCGGACCGTACGGTGGTTGGGGCCGCGTCCGTCTCCCCGTCACCGTCGTCGCTCCGGCGCGCCGACCGGAAGAGGATGGCCGCGCCGACCAGGAACAGCGCGACGACGAACCACTTCACGATCTGCTCCGGCGCGAGACCGATCACCCGCCCGAACGCGACCGCGACGACGCACTGCGCGAAAAACGCGCAGATCACCCCGACCCAGACCGCCAGCGGCCGATATTTGGTGGTCAGGATGAGCGTCGCGATAAACGTCTTGTCCGGCAACTCGACCGGCACGATGAGGATGAAGGCCGTCGCGGCCGCGGCGAGCAAACCGATCATCGCCAGGCGAACCCGGTGATCTTTTCGTACGCGGCGAGGTAGCGGGCCCGGGTCGCCTCGACGATCTCGTCCGGCAACTCGGGCCCCGGCGAGGTGCGATCCCAGTCCAAGGTGCCGAGCCAGTCGCGCAGCGGCTGCTTGTCGTAGCTCGGCTGGGGGTGACCCGGCTCCCAGCGGTCGGCCGGCCAGAACCGCGAAGAGTCCGGCGTGAGCACCTCGTCGGCCAGGATGATCTGCCCGTCCGCAGTAACGCCGAACTCGACCTTCGTGTCGGCGAGCAGGATGCCCCGCGGTTCACAGATCGCGCGCCCGCGGTCCAGCACCTCGATCGTCAGGGCGCGCAACTCGGACGCCCGGTCAACCCCGACCTCGGCCACCATCTGGGCGTACGTCATCGGCTCGTCATGGTTCGTCGGGCCGCCCTTGGTCGTGGGCGTGAAGATCGTCTGCGGAAGTTTCGAGCCCTCGGTCAGCCCGTCCGGTAGCGGCACGCCGGAGACGGATCGGGACGCTTCGTACTGCACCGTCCCGCTGCCGGACAGGTACGCCCGCGCGACGCACTCCACCATCACCATGTCGAGGCGGCGGACCAGCATCGACCGGCCGGCGAACTCGGGCCGACCGGTGAACGGCGCCGGGTACGCGTCGACGTCGGCGGTGATCACGTGATTTTCGATCATGCTCGCGAGCTGGTCGAACCACCACAGGCTGAGTTGTGTGAGGATCTTGCCCTTGTCCGGGATCGGCGTCGGGAGCACGACGTCGAAGGCGCTCATCCGGTCGCTCGCCACCATCAGCAGCCGACCGCCATGATCGTCGTCGACCACCTCGTACAGATCGCGGACCTTCCCCGAGTACGACGGCGTCGGCAGCACGGCGTTCGGCTCGCTCATCACGCTCCTAGTGTTCCAGGCTAGTGTTCCAGCCGGATGTTTCCGGCGGTCGGCGCCGGCGCGGCACCGTGTCGGACACCACGGTGGCCGGTCAGAGAATCGGCGCCGGGGTGTACGTACCCGCGTCGGGGTATTGCCCAACCACGCCGGCGACGCGCGCGGCGACGGCCTCGACCTGGGCGGACGCTGCCCCGGCGAACGCCTGCCGATCCGCGACCAGCGCGTCGATCTCGGCGCGCGTGAGCCCGAGCCGCGCGTCGCCGGCGAGCCGGTCGAAAAGATCATTGTCGGCGGCCGCCTTCTCCCGCATCGCCAGCGCAACCGCGACCGCGTGCTCCTTGATTGCCTCGTGGGCGGTTTCCCGGCCGACGCCTCGACGGGCCGCCGCGACCAGCACTTTCGTCGTCGCGAGAAACGGCAGGTAGCGATCGAGCTCGCGGGCGACCACGGCCGGGTAGGCGCCGAATTCGTCGAGCACGGTGAGGAACGTCTGGAAGAGCCCATCGAGGGCGAAGAACGCATCCGGCAGGGCAACCCGACGCACTACCGAACAGGACACGTCGCCTTCGTTCCACTGGTCGCCGGCCAGCTCACCGACCATCGACAGGTAACCGCGGACGATCACGGCCAGGCCGTTGACGCGCTCGCACGACCGCGTGTTCATCTTGTGCGGCATGGCACTCGACCCGACCTGACCGGCCCGGAACCCCTCGGTCACGAGCTCCTGCCCGGCCATCAGCCGGATCGTCGTGGCCAGGCTGGACGGCGCGGCGGCCGCCTGGGCCAGCGCCGCGACGACGTCGAAGTCCAGCGAGCGCGGGTAGACCTGGCCGACGCTCGTCAAGACGCGGGTGAAGCCGAGGTGCTCCGCGACCCGCTGTTCGAGCGCCGCGACCTTCGCCTCGTCACCGTCGAACAGGTCGAGCTGATCGGCGGACGTGCCGACCGGTCCCTTGATGCCGCGCAACGGATAGCGGTGAATCAGGTCGTCGACCCGCTCGTACGCGATCAGCAGCTCCTCGGCCGCGCTCGCGAACCGTTTACCGAGCGTGGTGGCCTGGGCCGGTACGTTGTGCGACCGGCCGACCATCACCATCGACTCGTACTCGACCGCGCGCGACGCCAGCCGGGCCAACGTCGTGACGATGCGTTCGCGGATCAGTTCCAAGGACGCCCGGATCTGCAGTTGCTCGACGTTCTCGGTCAGATCGCGTGACGTCATGCCCTTGTGGATCTGCTCATGGCCGGCGAGCGCCGAGAACTCCTCGATGCGCGCCTTCACGTCGTGTCGGGTCACCCGCTCACGCTCGGCGATGCGGGGCAGATCGACGTCATCGACAACGGATTCGTAGGCCTCGATCACACCGTCGGCCAGCGGGATGCCGAGATCACGCTGCGCCCGGAGCACCGCGATCCACAACCGGCGCTCGGCCCGGACCTTCTCCACGGGCGACCAGATGGTGACCAGCTCCGCACTTGCATAGCGGGAAGCGAGGACGTTGTGAATGCCAGGCTTGGTCACGGTGGTCACGGTGACCCATTGTCGCAGGCCGCATCGTTGTCACATGGCTCAGGCGGCGTCCAACGGCCACGTCGTCTACGCCGAGCGTTGTAGGCGCGTCCGCGGAGAGTCATCGGGGGCGGTATGGCTCGATGCCAAGATCGGGTCCTAGGGTGAGGGGCATGTCTGACTCGGTGAAAGGACTACCCGCCGGCTACCGGACCACGTCCGCGCAGATCATGCGCATCCTTGCGATGCTCACCGGAACCGCGGCAGCCGTCCAGTTCGCGCTCGCCGGCTTCGGCGCGTTCGGTTCATTCCACAAGGAGCGCGACTGGGGAGCGCACGAGACGTTGGGCAACGTCATCGGCGGCCTCACGCTGCTCGTGCTGATCGCCGCGATCGTCGCCCGGCCCGGCATGCGGCCGCTGGTCGCGTCGATCGTGCTGTTCGTCTTGGCCGCGCCGATCCAGCCGATCCTGGCCGACGCCGGCAAGAACGACGGCGTCGGCTGGGGTGCGCTGCACGCGTTCGTCGGCGTCGTCATCCTCGGCATGTGCGGCCTCGCGTCGCGCAAGATCGATGCCGCGCCGGCCCAGCCCGCGCCGCCGGTCACCGCCGCCTAGACACCGGCTTCGGGCGGACCAAACCACACGGGTACGCCCGGCGAGAAGAGCACGCTGGCCGGCGCGCCGAGCGGGCCCGGCAATCCGGCCGCTTGGACAAGCTCGTCGTCCAGGTCGAGCACCTCGGCGCGGTGCAGCGGCCAGGCCGGATGCACGTTCGGCTGGTACGTGGTCCGTCCGTACCGGCGGTTATGCAGGCCCCAGCGAGCGGTGAGGAAGTCATCGAGCGGGGTTGGCTGCTCGACGCGCGGGCCGATGCGGACGGACAACCGCGACGCCGGGCGGCCCTGATCGCGTGGCCATCGCCGGCGCGACCGGTAGCTGATGACGTCACCGTTTCGCTCGATCGACATGGCACCCCACATGTACGGCAACCGGAACAGCGATCGTGCGGCCACGACTGGCGCGAGCCGACCGGCCTCCAGTGACCGGAACACCACGCCACGGCGGCCCGATCCGTCGACGGAGTAGAGCCGTACGTTTGTCTCTGGGAACGTGCCGAGGTAAGGCAGCCCGGGCGTACGGCCGATGCCGATGCGCCACATCCGGAACGCGACGAGACCGACCCAGCTCGTGCCGTCGTGGATGTCCGGGGTCGTGCCGGGTGGCAGGAGCCGTGCGACGATCTCCGGCGCGACCGGCCAGTGCACGAACGTCAGATCGCGCCACTGCTGGGTGAGCAGCCGTCGGCGCGGCGTCCGCGGCGCCGTTCGGGTGACCGGCTCGACCTCGCGTCGCGCCGGTGCCGATCCCCATTTGGTGTCCACGCTGCGGACGGTACGCCGACATGACTCCGTCTTCACGATGACCGTCGGAGATCCACTGCAGTGGACGATTGAGGCCGTAACAGCGACCCCAAATCGTCCACGGCGGTGGATCATCGGGCGGGCCGACGCAGCGCTACGGCCCGGCGGTCAGCGGCGCGGAGGCGGTCAGCGGTCAGCGGTCAGCGGTCCAGAATCGCCGTCACGCCTTGGCCGCCAGCCGCGCAGATGGAGATCAGCCCGCGGCCCGAGCCCCTCTCGGCGAGTAGCTTGGCCAGCGTCGCGACGATCCGCCCGCCCGTTGCCGCGAACGGGTGGCCGGCCGCGAGCGACGAGCCGTTGACGTTCAACTTCGTCCGGTCGATCGACCCGAGCGGCTCGCGCAGACCCAACCGCGCCTTCGCGAATTCCGGATCTTCCCAGGCGGCCAGTGTCGCCAGCACCTGAGACGCAAACGCCTCGTGGATCTCGTAAAAGTCGAAGTCGCCGAGCGTCAGCCCGGCCCGGGCGAGCATCTTCGGCACCGCGAACACCGGCGCGGTCAACAGGCCGTCCGGTTCGCCGCCGGTCGATGGGTCGCCGTGGACGAAGTCGACCGCCGCGGTTTGCGAGAAGGTCAGGTAGGCGAGCACCGGCAGTCGCCGCGCGGCGGCCCATTCCTCCGTCGCGAGAAGGACGAGCGCCGCGCCATCGGTGAGCGGCGTCGAGTTCCCGGCGGTCATGGTGGGGTCGGGGCCGCGCTTGCCGTACACGGGCTTGAGTTTCGCCAGCTTTTCGATCGTCGTGTCGTCGCGCAGATTCTGGTCGCGGGTGAGCCCCAGATACGGCGTCATCAGGTCGTCGAAGAACCCTCGGTCGTAGGCCGCGGCGAGATTGCGGTGCGACGCGAGCGCCAGTTCGTCCTGCTCGGCGCGGCCGATGTGCCACTGCCGCGCAGTTATCGCCGCGTGCTCACCCATCGACAGGCCGGTGCGGGGCTCGGCGTTGCGCGGCTGATCCGGACGGAACGCGGCCAACGGCCGCAGCTTCAACACCGCCTTCGCGCGGGCCCCGAAGCTCCGAGCGCGGTGAAGTTCCAAGAGGGTACGGCGCATCTGCTCGTTCACGCCGAGCGGCGCATCCGAGGTGGTATCCACGCCGCCGGCGATGCCGGAGTCGATCTGACCGAGGGCGATCTTGTTCGCGACCAGGATCGCCGCTTCCAGGCCGGTGCCACACGCCTGCTGTACGTCGTAAGCCGGCGTACGTGAATCAAGCCGTGAACCGAGCACGCACTCGCGCGTCAGGTTGAAGTCGCGGCTGTGTTTGAGCACCGCGCCGGCCGCGACCTCACCGAGCACCTCGCCGGCCAGGCCGAACCGGGCCACGAGTCCATTCAACGCGGACGTCAGCATGTCCTGGTTGGACGCCGTGGCGTAGCGGCCGTTGGAGCGCGCGAACGGGATTCGGTTGCCACCGACGATGGCGACCCGGCGGATGGTGCTCATGCGTTCTCCTTGTGCGGTGGTCGGTCGGCGCGTCGGCCCAGCGAGTTCGTGTCGGCCCGGCGTGCGGTGGTCGTCGGCCCGGCGTGCTCTCGTCGGCCCGGCGTGCGGTGGTCGTCGGCCCGGCGTGCTCTCGTC
>DATCXD010000700.1:0-5577 GCA_036566005.1 Micromonosporaceae bacterium
CAGCCGCGGCGCCGGCGATGACGGCGGTCGCGAGGCGGTCGTTAATGACCGGGGGAACGCCGCGGCGGTAGGCGACGTCGGCCCGTGCTCCGGTGGCGGCGACGACGTCATGGATCAGGTTCGTCACCAGGTCCGGCATCTCGCGCCAGGTATCGCGACCCAACACCCGCACGGTCGCCCGGGCGAGCCCCTCACTCGGGATGGCGTTGGCGGCCTCGCCGGCCCGGATCGCGCCGAACACCATCGAAACGCCGCAGCGGGCATCGACTCGCCGGTCGAGAAGCGCCGGGACGTCGACGACGACTCGCCCGAGTGCGTGCACGAGGTCGGTGGTGAGGTGCGCCCGGGCGGTGTGGCCACCGGGGCCCTTGAGCCGGACCTCGACGATGTCCGTGGCCGCGGTGAAGGGTCCGGACCGTACGCCGACGAGGCCGACGGGCATCTGTGGGGCGCAGTGCAGACCGAAGATCGCCGACACGTCCTTCAGGCCGCCGGCCGCGATCACTTCGGGAGCACCGTTCGGCGGGTTCTCCTCGGCCGGCTGGAATAGCAGCCGGACCGTCCCCGGCAGGTCGCCGCGGCGGGCCAGTTTCGCCAGCGCCAGACCGGCGCCGAGCAGGACCGTCGTGTGGATGTCGTGCCCGCAGGCGTGGCAGACGCCCTCCACGGTCGAGCGGTATGGCACGTCCTTCGCGTCCTGCAACGGCAAGGCGTCCAGGTCGGCCCGCAACGCGATGATCGAGCTGGTCGTGCCGTTGCCCGGCACGTCGCAGATGACGCCATTGCGGTTCGGTAGCAGGCGCGGCGACAAGCCGGCCGCGGTCAGTTGCCGGAAGACGAGCTTGGCCGTCTCGAACTCGCGCCCGGACAGCTCAGGATGGGCGTGCAGATGACGCCGTACGGCCACGAGCTCGGCGCCCCGGGCCGACAGCCATCGGTCGAGCTGACCGGGCAACGGGTCGGCACCGGGCGGCGTCTCAGGCCACCCCGAACTCACATCATCACTCTGCGGCATCGTCAGCGCACTAGTCACGGCTTCTTCTTGATCTCGTCTGGTCGGAAACAACCTCGTCAGCCTAGCCCCGCACTGGTGACGCTACGCAATGCGTTTCCTGTGTGTGTAACGTTGCGCAGTGTCACGGTCTTCCGATTTTCGCAGGTGACGGCGATCTCTACTCGCAACATCGTTACCCCTCGTATTGTGAACCGTCGACGTGAGGTATTCGCCTCATACAACGGGTCACCACGGTCGGGGGACACGACCGGCCGGCGAAATGGCCGCTCGCCCCGCAGCGCCCCGTCATTGCGGTGCTGACCTTGCACCGAGAGTGATAGTCACCACGTCGACGGCAGGTGCGTCGCACCCGTTGTGCGCCGTCGAGCGTGCCGGCGGGATCCGTACCGATCAGAAGCGATCGTTGGACAGGTATCGGCCCCACACCTCGCGCAGTGCGCCGCACACCTCGCCCACCGTGGCCCGGGCGGCGAGCGCCGCCTTCATCGGACGCAGCACGTTGTCGGTGCCACCGGCCGCGGCCTTCAGCGCCGCCAGCGCGCGATCGACGGCCTCGCCATCCCGGTCCGCGCGGAGCTTCGCTAGCCGCGCGACCTGCTCCGCTTCGATCGCCGGATCGACGCGGAGCGGTTCGTAGGGCTCCTCGTCGTCGATCGTGTAGCGGTTGACGCCGACCACGGTCCGAGCGCCCGAGTCGATCTCCTGCGCGATCCGGTACGCCGACGACTCGATCTCCCGCTTCTGGAAACCGGCCTCGATCGCGTCGACCGCCGAACCGTACCCGGCGATGCGTCCCATCAGGGAAAACGTCTCCGCCTCGATCTCGTCCGTCATCGCCTCGACGACGTACGATCCGGCGAACGGATCCACCGTCGCGGTCAGGTCGGTCTCGTACGCGAGGACCTGCTGGGTCCGCAGCGCGAGGCGGGCCGCCTTCTCGGTCGGCAGTGCGATCGCCTCGTCGAACGAGTTCGTGTGCAGCGATTGGGTGCCGCCGAGCACGGCCGCGAGGCCCTGTACGGCGACCCGGACGAGGTTGACCTCGGGCTGCTGGGCGGTCAGTTGCACGCCGGCGGTTTGCGTGTGGAACCGGAGCATCCAGGACTTCGGGTTCTTGGCCCCGAACTCGTCGCGCATGATGTGGGCCCAGATCCGCCGGGCGGCCCGGAATTTCGCGACCTCCTCCAGCAGCGTCGTCCGGGCGACGAAGAAGAACGACAGTCGCGGCGCGAAGTCGTCGACATCGAGCCCCGCGGCGATCGCGGCCCGGACGTATTCGGCGCCGTTGGCAAGCGTGAACGCGATCTCCTGAACGGGCGTCGCGCCGGCCTCGGCCATGTGGTAGCCGGAAATCGAGATCGTGTTCCACTTCGGCAACTCGGCCGCGCAGTAGGCGAACGTGTCCGCGACCAGGCGCAGCGACGGCTTCGGCGGGAAGATGTACGTCCCCCGGGCGATGTACTCCTTGAGGATGTCGTTCTGGATCGTGCCGGTGAGCTGGTCACCGGCGATCCCGAACTCCTCCGCGACGAGCTGGTATGCCAACAGCAGCACGCTGCCCGGCGCGTTGATCGTCATCGACGTGGAGACCTTGTCCAGCGGGATGTCGTGGAACAGCCGGCGCATGTCGTCGATGGAGTCGATCGCCACACCGACCTTGCCCACCTCCCCGTGCGCGATCGGGTCGTCGGAGTCGTACCCCATCTGGGTTGGCAGGTCGAACGCGACCGACAGCCCCATCGTCCCGGCCGCGAGCAGCTGCCGGTAGCGCGCGTTGGACTCGGCCGCCGTGCCGAAGCCGGCGTACTGGCGCATGGTCCACGGGCGCGACGTGTACATCGTCGGGTAGACCCCACGGGTGAACGGATAGCGACCCGGCTCGCCGGTGCGCTCGGCAAGATCCGCGGGCAGGTCCCCGGCGTCATAGGTCGGCTTGATCGGGAAGCCCGACTCGCTGGGCCGGCCGGTTGACTCCGTTGTCATACTCGCCGATGGTAGAGGCCGCCACAGTCGCCGGAACCGGCGAGTAGGTGAGGGCTTGACCACACGGTCTCCGGCCAAACCCAAGGTTGCCGCAGGTCGCTGGCCGGCGACCGGGAGAAGGCCAGTTATTCTCCACAAATGCCACGGACCGGTGTAAGTCATGCGCCGTGGCTTTCGCTTCGGCCGGATTCCCCGCAAAATAGGTGGGCGCCGCCCACCGCGCGGCCCCCGACCACAGACGACGGTAAGAGGCAGTGACAACACAGACTTCGACCTGGCACGGTGAGCCACCGGTCCCTTCGAACCAGCGTGCCGTGCCCGGGACGATCGTGGGCGGTCGCTACCAACTGCGCGCCGCGATCGGCAACGGCGGCATGGGTACGGTCTGGCAGGCGGTCGACACCGTTCTGCGCCGCGACGTCGCGGTCAAGGAGGTGCTGCTGCCGCCGGGCATGCCGCCGGCCGAGCGCACCGCGATGTACGAGCGGACGTTCCGCGAGGGCCGAGCCGCGGCGGCCCTGTCACACCCGTCGGTCGTCCAGGTCTATGACGTCGTCACCGAAAACGGCCGGCCCTGGATCGTCATGGAGCTGCTGCAGGCCCGCAGCCTGTCCGAGATCATCATTTCCGACGGCCCGCTGGCCGGTCGCGCCGTCGCCAAGATCGGCATCGCGCTCCTCGGCGCACTCGAAGTGGCGCACGCCGCCGGTGTGCTGCATCGCGACGTGAAGCCGGCGAACGTGCTGATCTGCGCCGACGGCCGCTGCGTGCTGACCGACTTCGGCGTCGCCCGCATGCCGAGCGAGAGCAACCTGACCCAGCCGGGCATGGTGCTCGGCTCGCCGCACTTCATCTCGCCCGAACGGGCGATCGGCGCCGCGTTCGGGCCGCCGTCCGACCTGTTCTCACTGGGCGTCACGCTCTACACGGCGGCTGAGGGCCGACCGCCCTTCGACCGGGGCGATCCGTTCGAAACGATGCGTGCCATCGTCGAAGACCAACCCGCGCCGGCGGATCGGTCCGGCGTGCTCACGCCGGTGTTGATGGGCCTGCTGGAGAAGGATCCGGGAAAGCGGTGGACCGTCACCGAGGCGCGCAAGGCACTCCGTGACCTGACCAGCGGTGCGTTGACGAACCGGGCGGCGACCCAGCCGACGGATGCTCAGGCGATCATGCCAACGTCGGGCCGGGCGCGCTCCGCGCTCCACGAGACCCCGGCGACGTACGCGTTGCCGGCCACGGCCGAGCAGACGGACCCGGCGCGGCTCGGTGGTCGCGCGATGCTCGCGCCCGGCGAGACGGTCAACGACCGCGTCACGGCCGCCCCCGGCAGCGCGCCCGCTGCACTGGCTCCCAGGGTCGACCCGGCAACGCTTGATGCGACCGCCGACGCCATGTCCTACACCCCCGGCGCCGGCCGTTGGGTGGCTCGCGGATCGGCACGTCCGGACGATTCGATTCCGGCCGACCGCGCCGGACGGGATGTCCTCGGGACCCTTCGAGGAATAGCTGGGCGACCCTGGACGGCCGTACGTGGGTGGCCGCGAGCCGTACGGTTCGGTGCCGTGGGCGCCGTTGCCGTGCTCGCCGCGGTGCTGGTCGTCGTGTCGACGACGGGGGGTGGCGGCGGCCGGAAGACGGTGTCTCCCACGCCGACGACGCCCGCGTCGCACGCGCCATCCTTCCCCGTCCAGTCGTTCGACAACGGTCGCGGCATCGTGGTCAATGTCCCGCAGAGCTGGAAAGAGTCGAAGCCGAAGTCGGGGTCGTACGTCGACTTCCTGGACGGCGACACCACCCGCAAGATCCGGATCAACGTCGAGGCATCCGGCAACGACCCGAAGGAATTCCTGGGCGTGGCCGAACACGGTCTCGAGCGCGGTTCAACGTGCAAGGACTACCAGCGGGTGGCGCTGACTGACACCACGCTCGACGGGCACAGCGCCGCGCAACTCGAATACACCTGCGGCAGCGGGGCATCCGAACGGCACGGCATCTGGGCCGCGGCGACGATCGGCGACAAGGCGTACGAGTTCTTCCTCACCGTGCCGGATGCCGATTTCACCGCGACCAAGCCGATCTACGACGAGATGGTCGCATCGGTCAAGCTGACGCCGTCGAACTGAGCTGGCTCCCGGCGGCCATGTCGGGTGATCCGGACGTCGGCCGGGCGCTGGATGGCCACGCGTGCTATCAAAGGTTGATTCAGCACGTGAGGAGTGGTTGCCGGTGCCGGCGGATCAGACGAGGACCATCGACGATGTGCGGGCGCGGGCGCGAGCTTGGGTTGCCGATGATCCCGATCCGGCCACCCGGGACGAGTTGACGGCGGTGATCGACGGCGCCGATGGCGACGGCGACCTGCGCGACCGGTTCGCCGGCACTCTCCAGTTCGGCACGGCCGGCCTGCGCGGTCCGGTGCGTGCCGGCCCGAATGGAATGAATCGCGCCGTCGTGCGCGCCGCCGCGGCCGGGCTGTGCGCATGGCTTGCCGGTCGCGATGACGGACCCGTGGTCATCGGGTACGACGCCCGCAATGGCTCGGCCGACTTCGTGGACGAGACGGCCCGCGTGGTCAC
>DATCXD010000701.1:0-3356 GCA_036566005.1 Micromonosporaceae bacterium
CGCGGCGCTTCGGCCGCGCCACACCGCGCTGCGCTTCGCCCGCCTGCGCCACGCCGCGCCTTCCTGCGCTGCGCGACCCAAGATCCACCCGAGTGGACGATTGAGGCCGTGATCGCAGCCTCGATCGTCCGCCGGAGCGGATCATGGCCGCACACGGCCGGCTGTGACCGGACACACCGCGGATGTCACAGAAAAGTAGGCGGGCGGCCGCTCACCGGAGTGAGTGGCCGCCCGTCGCCAACCGATGTGTCACGCGCCTGCGTGACACATCGGCGGCCCACAACGGGTCGCGACGCGATGGTCAGCGGCCCGCCGCGGCGTGGTATTCGTCGACGATTCCCTGCGGGATACGACCGCGCCCGGAAATGTTTTTGCCCTTACGCTTCGCCCAGGAACGAATGGCCTTGTTCTGCTCGCGATCGGCCGCCGCGCTGCCACGCGCCGCACTGCGGCCGCCCACCACTACACCGCCACGACCGGACTTTCGCGCACCAGCGATATACGGAGCAAGCGCCTCACGCATCGTCGCGGCATTATCTTTCGACAGATCGATCTCGTACGCGGTCCCGTCGAGACCGAACTTCACGGTCTCATCGGCTTTGCCGCCGTCCAGGTCGTCTTCGAGGACGACAATTTCTCGTCTGGTCACCAAATATCCTTTCGCATAACCGCACATCCGCGCGGATATACTCGCACCGACATCGCAGTGCTCGCGCACCGATGTCGAAAGAATAGCGGGTCGACACCGGTAATGGTCAACTGGGCCGCGTTTGCTGGCACAAATTGTCAATCTCGCGATAGCGACAATCTGTCGCGGCTTCAACACTCCTTTGCACACCGTACGCATCGTTCGGGATAGGACGGCGCGAACGCCGATCGACACGTGCCGACGCAGGTCGAACCGGCCGCCTCACGGATACTCGAATGCTTCGGCACATCCCCACGACAATCGAGCCGGCTCGTCGACGGCGACGGGTGAGTGGGCGGCACCAATGGCGTACGACGCAACGATGCGCTGGCGAGCGGCAGTGCCGGCAAAGGTCATTATCCCGGCGACCGCAAGCGCATGGCACCGGGCCCGCTGTGATTCGAAATACCAACGCTGGCACGGCTCGCAACAAGCCTCCGACCCAACAAACACGAAAGGACACGATTGGATCACCGAACAGTGACCCACGACGGTCGCGAGCGCAACGGATGTCATGTAGCGGGCGGCCACAAACCGGTCACCGAGCGATACGGGCGGGCCCATTCGCTTCGACGAATACTCCGTCGCCGGAGTGGAGTGCCGGAGGGGTTGCAATTTGCAACCTTCCTAACGGGATATCGGCGGGACTCGTACGCGTTCGGAAAGGTCACGCGACTCGGCTCATCGGCCGTGACCGATCACGAGCAGGCGCTGTCCTTCGGTACGGCCGCGGCTTTGTACGAGTCCATCCGGCCGGGATATCCGCAAGCGGCGGCGCGTCGGGGGCTCGGTCTGGGTTTCGCCACGATCTGGAACCTGCGCGACAGCACCGTTGCCTCGGTAGCGGCACTCCCGACCGTGTCCACGCATTGGTGGCGTCGCGTTCGTCCTATCTGGTCGCGCCGGCTGCGGAACGCTGAGATCGATGCATCGCCGCCGTCACGGCCCAGTTGCCCGCGACGTTCACCATGCCGTACGTAACGGGGTGCTATCGCGCGACCCGGCGCTGACCGCAAGCACGCCGACCGTGAGCACGCCGACCGCGAGCACGCCGACGCCCAGCCACGAGCGACCGCCATCATGACGGCCGCAACCGGGACGGCAGCCGCCGTCCGCCGGCGGCGCCGACGGGCCATCTAAGCTGGCGCTCGTGCTTCTCTGCATCGACATCGGAAATACCAACACGGTCCTGGCCACGTTCAAGGGCGCCGAGATCGTGCATTCCTGGCGCGTCAAGACCGACGCTCGGACCACCGCGGACGAGCTAGGTCTGATGTTCCGCGGCCTGCTGGCGTCGGACAACGTGGAGATCACCGGTGTGGCGGCGTGCTCGACGGTTCCGATGGCGCTGCGTGCGCTGCGGACGATGCTGACACGCTACTACGGTGCGCTGCCGACGGTGATCCTCGAAGCGGGCGTCAAGACCGGCGTGCAGCTTGCGATCGACAACCCGAAGGAGGTCGGTTCCGACCGGGTGGCGAACACGCTGGCCGCGTACGCGCTGTTCGGCGGGCCGAGCATCGTCGTTGATTTCGGCACGTCGACTAACTTCGATGTGGTGTCCGCCCGCGGCGAATACCTCGGTGGTCCGCTCGCGCCGGGCATCGAGATCTCCGTCGATGCGCTCGCCTTGCGCGCCGCTCAGTTGCGCAAGGTCGAACTCGTCCGACCGCCGCGCGTCATCGGCAAGAACACCGTCGAATGTTTGCAGTCCGGTGTGGTGTTCGGTTTCGCCGGGCAGGTCGATGGGCTGGTGCAGCGCATCACCGCCGAACTCGGACGGCCGGTCGCCGCCGTCGTCGCCACCGGCGGACTGGCTCCGGTCGTACTCGATGAATGCACGACCGTGACCCACCACGAGCCGATGCTCACGCTCAAAGGCCTGCGCCTGGTGTTTGAGCGCAACCAGGGCTAGGCCGCGACGTCTGCATTCGACCGGGCGGCAACCCTTCACCGGTACGGCGAACCGACGGTTACGACCGGCATCAATCGCGCGAGTGCAGGTCCATCGCGATGTCGAGGATCGGCGATGAATGCGTCAGGCCACCTACCGACAGGTAGTTCACGCCGGTCTCGCCGTAGGCCCGCGCACGCTCCAGGGTCAGACCGCCGGTTGCCTCGAGTTCCGCCCGCCCGGCCACAGCGGTGACGACCTCACGCAATTGATCCGGGGTCATGTTGTCGCAGAGCAGGAAGTCGGCCCCGGCATCCAGCGCTTCCATCGCCTCGGCGACGGTCTCCACTTCGACCTGGATCGTGACGTCCGGGAACGTATCCCGGACGCGCCGATAGGCCTCGGCGATCGAGCCGGCCGCGAGCTTGTGGTTGTCCTTGATCATCGCGACGTCGTAGAGGCCCATACGCTTGTTCGTGCCACCGCCCGCACGCACCGCATATTTCTCCAGCATCCGCAGGCCGGGCGTGGTCTTACGGGTGTCGAGCACGGTCGCCCCGGTGCCGGACAGGGCATCGGCCCAGCGGCGGGTGTGGGTCGCGACGCCGGACATCCGACTGAGGAGGTTGATCGCGGTCCGCTCGGCGGTCAGCAGCGAACGCGTGGGACCGGACACCGTCATGAGGGTGTCGGCGCTTTTGACCCGGGAGCCGTCGCCGACTCGGATGTCCACCTGGATCTGGCTGTCGACGCGGGAAAACACGGCGGCGGCGA
>DATCXD010000713.1:0-6563 GCA_036566005.1 Micromonosporaceae bacterium
GCGTGCGCCTCAACCCGCTCGACATCCCGACCGGTGACCGGGCACCCGGTGCGCTCCACCGCCGCGAACTGTTCCTGCACACCGTCATCGCCGTCCTGGCCGGCGGTACGCTCACGCCGCAGGAGATGGGTGTCCTTGATGACGCCATCATCGCCACCTACGAGAAGGCGGGACTGACCGCGGACCCGGCCACCTGGGTACGGCCCGCGCCGCTGCTGCGCGACCTGCACGCCGCCCTGGCCGCCGACGGGCGGGACGCGGCGCAACTGCTCGCGGCCCGGTTGACCCCGTGGACGACCGGCTCGTTCAAAGATCTGTTCGACGGGCCGACCACGAACCGCCCCGACGGGCACCTGGTCGTCTGGTCGTTGCGGCACCTGGCCGACGAGCTGAAAACCATCGGCACGTTGCTCGCGCTGGATCACATTTGGCGCACCATCGACACCCCCACCACAGTGGCCGCCACCACCACCGCGGACCCAATTTCGAGATCCCGTCCGGAGGACCCGCAGGTGCGGCGGCTGGTGGTGGTCGATGAGGCGTGGTTGTTGATGCGCGACGGCACGGCCGCGCAGTGGCTGTTCAAGATGGCCAAGGCCGCCCGGAAACGCAACGCTGGGCTGGCGATCAGCACCCAGGACGCCGCCGACGTGCTGGGCACGTCGCTGGGTCAGGCGGTCATCGCGAACTCGGCGACCCAGATTTTGATGCGCCAGGCGCCGCAGGCCATCGATCGGGTCGCTGCCGCTTTCGACCTCACCGACACCGAACGCCACCTGCTGCTGTCGGCCCGCCGGGGCGAGGCGCTTCTGGTCGCGGGCTCGCATCGGGTCCTGTGCGTGCCGAAAACTGCTGCGAACAGCGGTTTCGCGTGATCCCGGTTTGCGATCATCGGGATGCACCCGCGAAGATCCTTTGACTGTGGGCCTGAAGCTGATCTTCCTTCTCGTTACCCGTGCCGTTGCGTGGTTTCGCCTGTCGCGGCGTGAGTCGGTGTGGAAGAACGCCGAGATACTCATCCTGCGCCACCAGCTGGCCGTGGCTATGCGAGAGGATCCGCGGATCCATCGGAAGCTGACCTGGGCCGACCGTGCGTTTGTCCGGCTGTTGGCCGGGCTGCTACCCGGCCAGCGGCTGGCCGGGGTGCGGCTGATCGTGACACCAGGTACCGTGCTGCGCTGGCACCGTGACATCGTGCGCCGCAGGTGGGCGGCGAAATCTCGGGCCGGCAAGCAGGGACGCCCACCGACTCGGCGCAGCGTCCGGGCTCTGGTACTGCGTTTGGCTAGGGAAAACGACGCGTGGGGCTACCGACGCATTCACGGCGAGCTCGCGGGCTTGGGTGTTGCGGTGGCACCTTCAACCGTGTGGGAGATCTTGAAGAAGGCCGGGGTCGACCCCGCGCCGCGCCGGAGGGGGCCGAGCTGGGCCACGTTTCTGCGCGCTCAGGCGCACGCGATCCTGGCCGCGGACTTCTTCACCGTCGATCTGCTCGACGGCACCAAGGTCTACGTGCTGGCCGTCATCGAACACGCCACCCGCCGCATTCGCATCCTGGGCGCCACTACCCACCCGGTTCAGGCGTGGGTGATGCAGCAGATACGAAATCTGCTGATGGACCTGGAGGACGCCGAAGCCCAGATCCAGTTCGTGATCCACGATCGCGATGCCAGCTTCAGCCGCGGTGTCGACGCTCTATTCCAAACCACCGGTATTCGTGTGATCCGCGGCGCGGTTGAGGCACCCCGGATGAACTCCATCATGGAACGGTGGATAGCAAGCTGCAGGCGCGAACTGCTGGACCGGACCCTGGTATGGAACCAGCGCCACCTGATGACGGCACTGCACGAGTACGAGGACCACTACAACTCCCACCGTCCACACCGGGCACTCAACCAGGCCGCACCGCTACGGCCACGACCGGACAACGTAATCGAGCTCGACCAGGTCCGCGTCCGACGACGCGACCGCCTCGGCGGCGTCCTCCACGAATACCAGCACGTCGCGTAGGTTTTCGGCACCCACAACCGCTCACCCTGCCGACGTATCCTACTCGTCGTCAGATTCGTACACGCCGGATGCAAGATACTTCCATCCGGCGTCGGCCGCGACCACAGCGATGTCGGCATGGTCGCCGAGGGCGGCTGCCTCGCCGCCCAGCTGTAGCGCAACGTGTAGCGCCGCGCCGCACGACACGCCGACGAACAGACCCTCCCGCCGGAGAACCTCGCGAACCCGCGCCCGGGCGTCCGGCGTGCACACTGGACGGCGCTCATCGATCAACGACTCATCGAATAGCTCGGGCACGAATCCCTCGGCCAGGCTTCGTAGCCCACACATGCGGTGACCGATGGCGGGTTCGACCGCGACGACACGGGCCGCCGGAACCTTCTCCCGCAGGTACCGTCCGACGCCGACCAGCGTTCCGGTCGTGCCGAGACCGGCCACGAAATGCGTGATCTCGGGCAGATCCGCCAGCAGCTCCGGACCGGTCGTTTCGTAGTGCGCGATCGCGTTGGCCTCGTTCGCGTACTGATCGAGGAGCACGAGATCCGTCTGGCTAGCGGCCATGGCGCGCGCCATCGCGACCGCCTCGTTCGAGCCGCCGTCCGCCGGCGAGAAACAGATCGCGGCCCCGTGCGCGCGTAGCAGCGCCCGGCGCTCCGAGGTCGTGTTCTCCGGCATCACGCACAGCATCCGGTAGCCGAATCGTCTCGCGAGCATCGCCAGCGCGATGCCGGTGTTGCCGCTGCTCGGCTCGACGATCGTCGCGCCGGGCCGAAGCCGGCCAGACCGTTGCGCGGCGCGGATCATGTAGAGCGCGCAGCGATCCTTGATCGATCCCGTCGGGTTCCGGTCTTCGAGCTTCACCCACAGCCGTACCGTCGGCGACGGATTGAGCCGCGGGAGGCCGACGAGTGGGGTATTCCCGAGCGAAGCCACGAGGTTTTCGTACCGTGCCATCGAATCTCACCTCATCGCGGGGACGCTGACCGACCGTGCCATGTCGCGGAACTCGTTCAGCGCGACGTGCGGCTCGGATGCCGCTGTGACGAGCAAGAGACCGAACCGCCGCGCCCACCCCTCCGCGCGTTGGGCGGAGAACAGCGATGCGTCGTACTCCAGACCACCGGCTAGCCCGTCGGCGCGCTGGCGCAGCACCATGCTGGCCTCAAATCGCGCACCGACGGGGCTGTACAGCTCCATGATTGGTGCGAAGTCCCGGCCGCTGTCGTCGATGACCGGCCCGATGCGCAGCCCGCCAAGCCCGGCCGAACCCTGCGGTGCGTTTTGAATCGAGAAGTTCACCGATATCGCGCTGAGCGGCACACCCAGTTCGCGGATCAGGCTCTCGAACGGCACATCCTGGTGGGCGAACGCGGCCGCGGTCTCGGCACGCACTTGGTCCAGCAGATCAGCGAACGTCAGTCCGCGCTCAAGTGGCACCCGGATGAGAACACGATTGACGAAGTAGCCGACCAGCGGCTCCCACTCGGTCCGTTTGCGGCCGGCCAACGGGACCGCGACGACGAGATCGTCGAAGTCCGCGTCCGCCGCGAGCGCGAGCGACCAGCACGCAAGCGTCGCCATGAAGAGAGTCACGCCGTGCCGGCGGCCTATCTCAATTGCGGCCTTCGTTTCGTCGGCCGACAGGCGCGTGTTGCGCCATCCCAGGCGGAACCGTCCGCCGCGCGGCGCGTCGGTAGGCAGGCGAGAGTCGGTAACAATGCCCGACAAATGGGATCGCCACCACGTCAGTTGCTCGGCGTACGCCGGGCTCGCGACAAACGCGCGCTGCCACTCGACGAAGTCCCGGTAGTGGGCGGGCAGGGCGGGCAACTCGGGCGCGCTGCCGTCGCGGCACCCGTTGTAGAGCGTGAATAGCTCGCCGAGCATGACACCGATCGACCACGCGTCCGTGACGATGTGATGGACGTTCCACTGCAGTACATGGTCGTCGTCGGCGATGCGGAACAGCGTCACCCGGATCATCGGACCGTTGACCAGATCGAAGGGCCGCTCCGACTCCTCGCGCACGAGACGTGCGATTTCGCTCTCGCGTACGTCGACGACGTCGACCGGCACGGTCGCGTACGCCGCGAAGGTCTGGCCGGTTGCGGTGAACCGCGACCGCAACGGCGCGTGGCGCTGGACAATTCGACTGATCGCCTGGCGGAGCGCGGCGAAATCGAGCGCACCAGTCAGTCGCAGTGCCAACGGCGCGTGGTGGGACGGATGACCGGGTTCACGCTCGTTCAACTGCCACATCCGCAGTTGTGGGTACGAAAGGCCGGTCGGTCGATCAATGTCGCCGCCGGCGGACGCGACAGCCTCCGTCGGTCGCGGCGAACCGCCATACAGGTCGCTCTGCTCCTCCTCACGGCGACGGATCGCCGCCTCGACGAGCCGAGCGAGCCGCCGAGCGGTCGGCTCGACGAAGAAGTCGGCGAGACCGACCTCGACGGCGAACCTGTCGCGCACCCTCGCGGTGACCTGCATCGCCTGCAACGAACTGCCGCCGAGCCGAAAGAAGTCGTCGCCGGAACCGATGCCCGCGAGCCCGAGGAGCGGCGCAAAGATGTCCGCCACAATCGCCCGTTCCGTCGGCGTATCCGGATCATCGCCGCCGGAACCCGCCGAGGCCGAAGCATCGGGGCCAACCGAGGCCGAGGCATCGGAACCTCCCGCGGCCGAGGAATTGTCGAGGAGAACCGAGACGCCGGCCCGAGCCAGCGCGGCAAGTCGGCGGCGGTCGAGCTTGCCGTGGGCAGTAACCGGAAGCTTGTCCAGCACTGCGAGCCGGGTCGGCAACATGTATTCGGGCAGCCGCCGGCCGGCCATGTCGCGTACGGCGCCCAGGTCGATCGCCTCCGCCCGGTCGGCCGGCACAACGTACGCCACGAGGTGCCGCGTGCCGGTCGCGTCATCATGGATGTCCACCACCGCTTGGCGTACCCGCTCGTCCTCGTTCAGTGCCGCTTCCACCTCACCGAGTTCTATGCGGAATCCGCGTATCTTGACTTGCCGATCCACGCGACCGAGGAATTCCAACAGCCCGTCGCCCGTCCACCGGACGAGGTCGCCGGTGCGGTACAGCCGGGCGCCGGCGACATTCGAGTACGGGTCGGGCACGAAACGCGTCGCGGTGGCGCCCGGCGCTCCGACGTACCCACGGGCCACGCCTATGCCGGCGATGCATAGCTCGCCTGGCACGCCCGGCGCCACCAGCCGGAGCCCCTCGTCGAGAACGTACGCGCGATGGTTGGGCATCGGTCGGCCGATGGGTGGCGTTCGCCCACCGGACGGCGCCTCGCATCGCATCAACGTGACCGCGACCGTCGTCTCGGTCGGCCCGTAGCCGTTCCACATCTGACGCGCCGGCGTTGCCCACGTGTCGACGAGCGTCGCCGCGGGTGCCTCGCCGCCCACCGAGACGAGCCTCAGGGTAGGCAGGTCTTCCGGCGCGAGCAGCGGCATCAGGCTGGGCGGAAGTTCGGCCGCGGTCACTCGCTTGTCGCGCAGCAGTCGCTGCAGAGCATCGGCCGACTGGCGTTCGGCGTCGCCCGCGAGCACGAGCGTTGCGCCACACCCGAGCGCGGTCCAGATGTCGAAGACATGAAGGTCGAAAGTGAGGGCGGCGAAGCCAAGCAGGCGGGTCTGCGCATCGATCGCGTACGCCTCGGCGATCTGGCGGACGAAGTTCACCACCGACCGGTGCTCTACGACCACGCCCTTCGGCGCGCCGGTACTGCCGGAGGTGTAGATGACGTACGCGGCACACCGCTCGGTCAAACCGGCCGCGATCTCGACCGGTATGGCGCCCGCCGGCGCAGTCACCTCGTCGATGGTGCACACGACGTCGGCCTGCCCGAACAGGCTCCGGTGATCGGCAACCGTCACGACCGCGCGGATGCGCGCATCCGAGAGCACGTGGTCTTTTCGCTGCTCCGGCCAGTGCGCGTCGACCGGCACATACGCCGCGCCGGCCATCAGCACGCCGAGCGCGGCCCACACCATCGCCGTACCGCGCGGCACACATAGGGCCACGCGATCCTCGACGCCTACTCCCCTGTCTCGAAGCCACGACGACAGGCTGGTGGCACGTTCGATAAGTGCCGCATAGGTGAGTAGCCCGTCCGGCCCGTCCACCGCGATCGCTTGCGGCGTGCTCCTTGCCGCCGCCGCGATGAGATGCGGCACCGTGGCCGGCGAGATCTGGGCCGTCGTGCGACCGTCACCCCAGCCGACGACGATCGCTCGCGTCGCATTGTCGATGCGAACCGCGTCGGTCAACGCCCGGTCGTCCGGCGCGGTGCTCTCGGCCACGATCCGCGAGGTAAGGGCGGCGACGGTCGCCGGGTGCCAGCGCGCTGCGTCGTAGCGAACGGCGATTTCCGCCCGGTCGATTTCGACGGCCAACGAGACGCCGGCGATCGGCTCGCGAACGGCCCCGTAGCCACCGTCGTACACGGCTACCGCAGCCGTCAGCGGTTCGGCGAGCAGGTCACGAACGTGGGGCCACGGTACGTCGGGATGGGCGGCGGCGTGGGCGAGTTCGTCGG